>DASQCE010000116.1:0-4310 GCA_035634855.1 Mycobacterium sp. | reverse complement strand
CCTCGGGCTCGACATATTAATTGCGTTGCGACGCAGGCCATCCGACGTTAAAAGCCGACCGCCTGCCCGTCGCGTCGCGGGTCGCTCGCCGCGACGTACCCGTTGCCGAGTCGCCAGATCGCCTGGCAGCTACCGAACTGGTTGTAGTCCTCCACGGTGACGAGTTCGTGGCCACGCTCGCGCAACCCCTCCATGGCGGCCGGCGGGAAGCCGTCCTCGACGCTGACCTGCAGCCCGTCGACCCACCGGAACCGTGGCCCGTCGCAGGCTGCCTGCGGGTTCTGCCCGTAGTCGGCAATCCGGACCACCACTTGGACGTGACCCTGCGGCTGCATCATGCCGCCCATCACGCCGAAGCTCATCACCGGCGCGCCATCCTTCGACATGAAGCCGGGAATGATCGTGTGATACGGACGCTTGTTCGGGCCTACCTGATTCGGATGCCCCGGCGTCGACACGAAGTGCACGCCGCGGTTGTGCAGCGAGATCCCTGCGCCCGGCACCACCACGCCCGAGCCGAACCCCATGTAGTTCGACTGAATCATCGACACCATCATCCCGCTCGCGTCGGCAGCGGTCAGGTACACCGTGCCGCCGGTGGGTGCGCCCGCGGCCGCAGGCAGCGCACGCCTGAAGTCGATCAGCTGCGCGCGTTCCTCGAGGTACTCCTTGTCAAGGAGTTGCTCGGGGCGCAACTCCATGCAGTCGGGATCGGCGACGTAGGCCTGCGCGTCGGCGAAGGCCAGCTTCACCGCCTCGATCTGCAGGTGCAAGCTGTCAGCCGAATCGACCGAAAGCGCCGCCATGTCGAAGTTCTCGAGAATGCCCAGCGCGATCAGCGCGACGATTCCCTGGCCGTTGGGCGGGAGCTCGTGGACGGTGTAGCCGCGATAGTCGCCGGCGATCGTGTCGACCCAGTCGGCGCGATGATTGGCAAGGTCGCTGGCGAGCATGGCGCCGCCGTTCGCTTGAGCGTGCGCCTCCATTGCCGCCGCGAGTTCTCCGCGGTAGAACGCCTCGCCGTTGGTCGCGGCGATCTTTTCCAGCGTCGCGGCGTGCTCGGGGAACGTGAAGAGTTCGCCGGGCATCGGCGCCCGCCCGTTGCGCAGGAACGCGTCGACGAAACCCGGCTGCGACCCGAACAGCGACACCTGTTGGGCCCACTGCGCGGCAATCGTCGGCGACACCAGAAAACCGTTGCGGCCGTAGTGAATCGCTGGCTCGAACAGCTTGCTGAACGGCAACCGGCCAAACTTGCTGTGCAGCGCCACCCACGCCGACACCGCGCCAGGCACCGTGACGGAGTTCCAGCCCAACGGCGGCACACCGTCGCCGGCGAAGTACTCCGGTGTCCACGCGGCCGGCGAGCGGCCCGACGCGTTCAGCCCGTGCAGCTGCCGTCCATCCCAGACGATGGCGAATGCGTCCGAACCGATGCCGTTCGACACCGGCTCCACGAGCGTGAGCGTGACCGCCGTGGCGACGATCGCATCGACCGCATTGCCGCCGTCCGCCATCACCTGCAGCCCCGCTTGCGCCGCCAACGGCTGCGACGTGGCGACCACGTTGCGAGCCAGCACGGGCTTGCGCGGCCACGCATACGGTAGCTGCCAGGAGAACGGGGCGGTCACCCCTCGAATGTAAGCCTTCTTGCGCAGGTCAATTGGTGGGGGTGGTTTACGAACCCGTCGCCGTCGTGCCACAGTGGAACCGATCTAGACCCGGGACCTTGTTGGCGCTGATCGCTACGGCCAGTCCCGTTCCACAAACGGCACCTCTGCCGGGCGCGTCCTCTCAACCGACGACGACTATCGCTTTCGTGCCCGAAAACCCACACTTGACATGTACCACCACTACGCCGGAACTCCGGCAGTTGCATTGCGCGACTTCGTGATTCGCCTGACCACCGAGTCCACAGCGGATCGGAGGCCGGGCACGAACGCCTCCGACTGCATTGTGCAGCCGGCGTGCCCCGCATCGACGGTCACGGTATGCGCGTCGGGAATCTGTTCGGCTACCCAACGCTGGTGCCGCGGCGGGATGACCCGGTCACGTAGCGGTATTAGGACTGAGGTCGGTACATCGATGTCAGCGATCCAGCGCGTGGAATCAAATCGGGCGATTTCGGCCAGCGCCCGCATCATCGCCCCATAGCTGGTCGCCCGGAATTGCCCGACCGCCCACAGGCGGTCATGCATCACGATGTCGTCGACGCGGGGAACCCGCGCCGCGGCGCCAAGCGCGGGTTGCCGGCCGAAAGCCTCCAGTAGCGCGGCGAAGACACCCGTCGCGAGCCGCTCATGGGTGGCACTGCCGAATGTCGCTGCCGCGGCGCAGAGCACCAATGCATCGACCCTGTCTCGGTGGCGCCGCCACACCTGTTGCGCCACCAGTGATCCCATCGAAAAACCCACCGGGATGAACGTTTCTATGCCGAGCCCGTCGGCCAACGCAACGACGTCGTCGGCGCAGTCCTCGAGCAGGAAACGTGGCGAGGCGATACCCGAGCCGTGCCAGCGCTGGTCGAAGACCACCACACGCCCGAAGCGACGCATCATCTCCAATGACGGATACCACGTCAACAGCCCGGTGCACGCCAGCGAGTGGAGCAATACAAACGTCGGACCGTCGGCAGTGGGGCCGGAGTCCACCACATAGGTGCTGCCGCGATTGCAAATCTCTACCATGCGGCCGTGCGGAAGGCGGCCAACGGGAGCGACTTCGGGCAGCTTGAACGACGGCAGCGGCAACGGCAGTCTCAGCGGACCGAGAAGCGCGTCGATCACACAGCATGGATTGGGGAAACCTGACGCGGTCGTCGCTGAGGGGCCGCAAATGGTCTCTTGGGAATCGAGGCGAGACACGCTGCCGGGCAACATGCTTGGTCGTGGAATGGCCGGGGCGGCCTGTCGCCGCGAAAATACCCGTGAGGCGAGCTGCCGAACGTTATCGCTCATCTTCGGTACCCCGCAGTCTGTAGGTCGTACGTTGCTTCAACGCGGCATGATTGCAGTCGATTGGCACGCCCTCGCAGACGAGGCGCGATGCTTTGACCCAACTTCTCTGGGCGCGAGGTCTTCCACTCCTCAGCGCGTGAACCGCCTGCGCGGCACCGTGGGTCAAGAACACTCGGGACATGAGGCTATGTTGATCGCGAGAGCAGCCGCGCACGAGAGTAGTCGGGTACTCGATTCTTCTGGATCCTCTACCCGAAACACCGAGGCACGGCCCGAGTTCCTGTGTCGGCGGACGTGTGACGCCATAACCTTGGTCTGGATCTCGATCGCCGTACTTCCCCCGACGCCGGCCGACGGTAACAAGATGAACGCCACCAACGCGGCAGCACCGTGGAGCAAACCCAGCTCGAGACCTCCGCCCCGTCAGGCGTGGAGGCTTGGTTGCGCGGTGGGCTGAGACATCCACCCAGCCAACAGGATTGGCGGTATCGCATAGCGCCGAAGCCCGAAGGGGAACAGCTGGCGGGCTACCCGCCCGACGCGGGTAGCCGTCTTGGGCCGGGGGTGTCCATTGCGGGCGCCCGACGGTGTATCCGCGGATCAGGTGTCAGCAGGTGACGTCGACGTAGACGGTCTTGTTGGTCACCGAGGTGACAAGGTCGTCTTGGGCTCCTGGCACACCGGAGTCGGTCCGCGAGAATGTCTGGCCGGGGCGAACCGCGTTGAGCGTGCACTGGTTGGCCGCAGCGGAGTCGACGCGGCTGACGATGACCTGGAAACCCTGCGCCTGCAGTTGGCTGATCGTGGCATCGACGGGCGATGGGCCCGACGGGGCGCCGGAAGCGGTTGCGGCCAGTGCGAGCGCGGCGGAGGCCAGTGCGCCCGCGGTGAGGGAGGTCAGCAGGATGTTCTTCATTTTGGTGCCTTTCTGGTGTTCGTGTGAAAGCTGATGGGCATTTGCTGCTTGGGCTTGTCGGTCATGTGTCACAGAGGCTTTCGCGTTTTCTGCGCCGATCCGCCGTTCGGTGCATTCGGTGCTCTTCCTGCGGATTTGGTTGTTCCACAGGGCGCAACGTTCACGCCGAAGTAACCGGCGGCTCCGGTTCGGTGATGATGTGGTTGACCTCGCCACCCCGCGCACCTACTGCGTCGGGTTTGCTGTCGGGCTATCCTGTTGTAGTGCCCCAGTCGGGCGATTCAATTACGCGGCGTCCCTGTCGAGTTCAACGGTTTGGCACACGATCTGGTTCACCATGTTCGGCACCGTTTTAGTTATTCGAGGCCGGCCCGTCGCCGGACTGGGCATCTTCGTCGTTGCACCAAAGCTATGTGGCGTCCGTTGTGTGGGTCGTG
>DASQCE010000115.1:0-5606 GCA_035634855.1 Mycobacterium sp. | reverse complement strand
GGCGATGTCGGTCAGGCGGTGTTCCGCATCGATGTCCAGATCTAGGCGATGGGTCTCCAAAAGGAAGTGGCTCACACGTAGGGCTACTTGTGGGTCTGCGGCATGTGTTTGGGCAGCAGCGCTGCGAGCTCCTCGCGGTCTGCCGTACCGGTCTTGATCATCGCCTTGTAGATGTGGCCTTCGACCGTGCGAACCGACAGGTTCAGTCGAGCGGCAATGTCGCGGTTGGACAAACCCCCGCCGATCAGCATCACGATCTCTCGTTCCCGATCGGTCAGCGGCAACGGCTCACGCGCCTGACGAAGCGCGGGGGTATCGGCGCCGCCGCATTGTGCACCCAGCGTTTCTGCTCGGGTGATAGATGCCAACGCCGACCCACGCAGATCCCGACGACGATACGCCATGGCCGCGTGTGCGGCCGCATCCACCGCAGCCACCAGATCGCCCATCGCCTCGAAACCCTTTGACACTGTCATCAATTCAGCCGCATTGCCATCGTGCAAGGCGCCGGCGAAGCGCGCCGCAAGGCCGACACGAGGCCCGTCTACGATCTTTTCGAGTTCGTACAGACGGGGCGCATCGGAGTGAAATCCGAACTGTGTGGCCGTCTGCAGGCAGATCACTTCGGCCGCGAATCGCCCGTTCGCTGCAGCAGTCTCGGCGGCCGACTGCAAGATAGTGATCGCCTCGTTGATGGCGCCCTGGCTAGCGGACACCCATGCCCGGGCGAGGCTCCGCTCATAGTCGAGCGACCGAAACGGACGTCGCAGCTTGTCCAGCGCACCAAGGACGGCGGCGGCCTCAGAGGTGCAACCGCGGATGGCAAGCGCGGTCGTATATGGGACGTGATACCGGTACCCCCAGCCGATGGCGTGGCCCGACGCGGACAACGCTGCTGCCGCCTCTTCCAGCAACGCGCAGGATGTATCGAGGTTGCCGGCACCGAGTGCGGCCCTACCTGCAACAGCAGCGCCGAGCGATTCAGCTGCTCCGGGGAGGTCGGCTGCCTCGTGGCGCACGCGCTCGGCCAGATCCAGCGCTTCGCTAATGCGGCCAGACAGCAAGAGCGCGCTGAGATGTGCGTCGGCGACGTTGAACCTCATGTGCGGAGCGTCGAAACAGCGCGTCGCGATGGTGTATCCCGCCTCGGCAATCGCCACAGCTTCGTCGGCGCGGCCCGCGTCCGCCGATATGGCAGCGAGTGCCCAGGCTGTCTCCGTGCCCACGATGGGCGGCAGGTTGTCCAGCGCGAGGTTCTTGGAAGCCAGCGTCGCCGCATCCGGTCGATCCATCGCAAACCAGTACACCGTGAGCAGGGCGTCGATCCAGCTGCGAGCCTGGCGTGCTGTGGTGTGCGACGCGTCGTCGATTATCATTTTCGCCCGCGCCGGGTCGGCGAGCGCCCACAGCATGTTGCTGGCGCGTAGATAGGTAAGTCGCGCATGATCCTTGTCGGTCAATTGGGTGATGGGAAGGTCGGCGAGCACTACTTCTGCTTCTTTGCCGCGGCCGAGCCACGACAATGCGTGCGCGCGCAGAAATCGGGCTTCTGGTCCGGCTCCGGCACGCACGGCTGCTTCCGCGAGCCGGTCGGCGAGGAACAGATCCGCGAGCCAGATAGCGCCGTGGGCGGCATTGCAGAGCAGGCCGACATCGGGCGGGAGGTCGGAGTCGACGCTCAATGTGGCGCGGCGGATGACGACTTGAATGTCGTCGCGGTCGTCCCCAGCAGCCAGTTCGGCGGCGACCAGTCCGCGGAGCCGACGCAGCCTGGTGGGTGCGGCGCGTTTCCTGCGCACCTCGCCGTAGAGCGGGTGCGCCACCCGGACTTCGATGCCGCTGTCGTAGTGGTCGAGGGTGATCAGGCCACGGGTGTCGGCTTCTTCGACGGCGTCGGGTCCGGCGATGCGTTTGAGCGCTGTCAGCTTGATCGGCTCGCCGATGGCGAGTGCGTCGATCACGGCGCCGGCGGCGGCGGGCAAGGCTCCGATGCGGGATTCGATCAGTTCCACAAGGCCGCACGGCATGATCGGATCGCCGATCCATTGCCAGAAGCCATGCAGCTTCTTGAGCCGGCCGTCGGCGATCTCCTGTTCGACGATGTGGTGCAGATACAGAACGTTGCCGCGGGCGAGCTCCCAGAGGCGGCTGGCGGCGTGCGAATCCATTGATCCGCCCAGTGTGGCCGATAACAGCGTGGTGGTGTCGTCGGCCGACAAAGGCTGCACATCGAGCCGGTCGAACTGGCCGTCCTTCCACAGTTCTTGTGTCCCAGCGGAAATCGGTTCACCGTCACGCACCGTGAGCACGACCTTCGCGGCGGACCGCTGCACGATCTGATGCACGACGAAAGTCGACAGGTCATCGAGCAGGTGCACGTCATCGATACCCACCACCGTGGCGCCCGGGGCGGCCGCTGTCAGCGATTCGATCACCCCGCGCACCAACTGAACGGTGTCGGTGCCATCCGACGGCGCCCACGTCGTGAAAGCGCCCAGGGGGAGTGTCCGCGCGCAGGACGTACCGACAGCCCAATGGGTTACGCATCCCCGCGACGCTGCCGATTCGAGCGCCTCGCGGGCGATGCGGCTCTTGCCCACCCCTGCCGCACCGCAAATCACAATCCCGGACGAACTCGGGTCGGATAATGCGGCTTCAATGAGTCGCATCTCCTCCGAGCGTCCGGTCAACGGCCATGTCAACCGCACATAAACAGAGTAAGAGCCCAGGCACGGCTCCCGCGGATAATCGACTGACTGGCGCAACCAACGCTGGTCAGTTGGCTGGCCATTCTCGCGTTATAGCTCGAACCCGCCAGATCAGCCACTCCGTGTCGCCGGACCACGGGAGCCGGCGGCAGGAAAGCGGTACCCCGACCGGTCGTCGGAAGTAGTCGACGTCGTCGGATGTCGTCGAAATCGAGTGGTGCGCTACTCACGTCCTCGAGATAGCTCGGCGAGATGATCAGCTAATCCAATAAGCGTCCGGCTTTGCGGACATGAATCGCCGCAGGACGAGGGGATTTCGAGGGAACGAGCGCCGAGCACTCGGCGCGAACGAAAGGGAATTGCTGTGATGAAGAAAACGGTTCTTTGTGCGGCGATTATCGGCGCCAGCGCAGTGCTGACCAGCTCGGCTGTGGCCACGGCCAATCCGGCGACACCGATGCAGACGATCGACTCCTCCGCTGCGCAGCTGTGCGGGGCGATCAACGACCGCCCCACCGAGGCCGGGGTGATTGCCGGATTCAATGGTCTCGAGAACAGAGGGCTTGATGAGGTGGACGGGGCGCTGGTGCTGATCACCGCGATCCACCACGTCTGCCCGCAGCACCAGGCGTTGATGATGCGCGTAATGGATCCGATCGCAGCTGAAGAAATCTGCAATAAGCCGTGACGTTGCCGCGGGTCAGCTCCCAGAGGCGGCCGGCGGCGTGCGAATCCATCAATTCGCCCAGTATGGCCGATGACAGCGTGGTGGTGTCGTCGGCTGACAAAGGTTGCACATCGGGCCGGCCGAACTGACCGACCTTCCACAGTTCTTGTGTCCCAGCGGAAATCGGTTCACCGTCACGCACCGTGAGCACGACCTTCGTGGCGGACCGCTGTTAAGAGGTGCGTAGTTTGACAACCTACAATCACCCAAACCTTGGTCACCGTTTTGGGAGACGACCTCGAAGTCGTATCCTGTAGAGATTCCGGGCTTTAGCCGCTATGGTCGGCCGATGACGCTTCGTCGTCACGTCAGGCCAGCGACCGTGACAGCTCCTCCGTCAGATCGCCGGCCTTCCCAACGGTGAGCTCTGCGAGGCCGAGCCAATTCGCCATCGTGCGCAGTTCGGAGGCAAGCGCTTTGGCCACCCGCGACTTGTCTTGCTCTGGTTCGGTGAAAGCGCCGACGACGTGCAGTGCGTCGCGGGTGCGTTCGGCCTTCAGATCGACGCGACCGACAAGGTGCCCGTCAAGCAGGAAAGGCCATACGTAGTAACCAAACTGGCGTTTGGGCGCCGGCACGTAGATTTCGATGCGATAGTGAAAATCGAAGAGCCGCTGCACTCTTGGCCGGAAAAAGATCAGCGGGTCGAACGGGCACAGGAGCGCCGTGCCGCGGTCGAGCCGGGGAATCGTCTGGCCGGCACGTAGATAGACCGTCGCATTCCAGCCGTCGACCTCGACCGGTTCGAGCTCCCCGTCCGCGACAAGCTTGGCAATCGCGGGCTTAACCTGTTGCGCAGCGAGCCGGAAGTAGTCGCGAATGTCGGCCTCGGTTCCCACGCCCAGCGCCGTAGCCGCGCGCAGCGTCAGTTCCCGTACCGCTTCTTCGTCGTCGACCTTGCGGGCCACCACTTCGGGCGGCAGCACGTTCTCGGTCAGGTCATAGTGGCGGGCGAACCCGACCCTGGTCTCCGTCGTCAGCACCCCGGCCGCGAACAACGCCTCGGTCACCCATTTGGTGTCGCTGCGGTCCCACCACGGACCCTTCCTGCCGCGTTGTTCGGCACCCAGATGCGCCTCGATCTGGCCGGCGGTCGACGGTCCGTGTTCGGTGACCACGGCGACGATGTCGTCGGCCAGCCGCGGGTTCTTCTTGACGATGTGGGTGCCCCATCGCCCGTGGGTGTACTCGCGCATGCGCCACCGCAGCAGCGGCCAGTCGTCGACCGCCATCAGCGCGGCCTCGTGGGCCCAATACTCCACCAGCAGCCGTGGCGAGCGCGCGGAGTGACTCCACGCCGCACGATCGAGCACGTCGCGGTCGTAAGGTCCGAGTCGGCTGAATACCGGCGCATAGTGGGCGCGCACCGCCACCGACACCGAATCCAGTTGCAGCACCTGGATTCGCGAGATGAGCCGCCGCAGGTGCGCGCGGGTGACCGGACCGCGCGGTTTCGGTTCGGCGAAGCCCTGCGCGGCGACAGCGATGCGGCGGGCCTGGGCGGCCGTCAGTGTGTTCACGGCCGGACGTAGCTGAAGAACCTGTAGCGCAACCCGGAGGAGCTCGTGAGCCACTCCCCCTCGTTACCTATCCAGGATTCGTCCAGCACGGGTGCCACTGCGTCGCCGTCGTCGCGGGGCAGGTCGATCTCGACCTCGGTGACCTCACATCGCGTCGCAATCGGGAGCGCGAGCGAGTAGATCTGCTCGCCACCGATCACCCAGGTGATGTCGTCGGTCAATGCGTCTTGGAGCGTGGGGACCACGTCTGCGCCGTCGGTCATGTAGTCAGCTTGCCGGGTCAGTACGACATTTTTACGGCCCGGCAGCGGCCGCACCCTTTCCGGCAGCGATTCCCAGGTCAGCCGCCCCATCACAACGGTGCGGCCCATGGTGATGTCCTTGAACCTGGTTTGATCCTCCGGCAACCGCCATGGAATGCCGCCGCCGCGGCCGATGATGCCAGAGGTCGATTGGGCCCAGATCAGCCCGACCGTCGTCATGGCTGTCCGTTCCGGCCCTGCGAGCAGGCCGTCATACCGCCACGGGCGCCTTGATCGCCGGGTGCGGTTCGTAGTTCTTTATGACGACGTCGTCGTACGTGTAATCGAACATCGAATCACGCGGCGCCAGAACGAGTTCCGGATATGGTCGGGGCTCTCGCGACAACTG
>DASQCE010000114.1:0-2864 GCA_035634855.1 Mycobacterium sp. | reverse complement strand
TGAACTCCAGCGGGGCGATCATCCTGTTCGTCTACCTGCTGATCGCCATCTCGCAGATCGTGCTGCGGTACCGCACCGACGAATCGAAGCTGCGGGTGAAGATGTGGCTGTTCCCGGTGCTGTCGATCCTGACCGCGGTGGGGATCCTGGCGATCCTGGTGCAGATGGGCATCCAGGCGGACGTGCGGTCACAGCTGGTGCTGAGCGTGCTGTCGTGGGCGGTGGTGCTGGTGTTCTACTTCGCCAACAAATGGTTCATTGCTCGTCGCCCGCACGTGGCGGGGGCCGCACCGACGGCCAAGCCGCACCGGGTCCTGGTGCTGGCCAACGAAACCGCCAATTCACGGGAGCTGCTTGACGAGCTGCGTCGCATCGGTGCGGACACCGCCGCCAAGTACTTTGTGGTGGTGCCGGCCAGTCCGATCGAGACCGGGGTGGCGGCCACGCACGGTCCGCTGGATTTGGCGGAGGCCACCCGGCAGGCGGCCGAGCAGCGGCTGGATTACACCTTGACCACGCTGCATTCGGACAACCTCGACGCGGAAGGCACGCTGGGTGATTATCGACCGATGCGCGCCCTGGCCGACGGCGTCGACACGTTCCACCCGGATCAGATCGTGATTGCCACGTTGCCGCCCGAATACTCGGTCTGGCAACGTTTCGATGTGGTGGACCGCGCACGCGCTGCATATGACGTGCCCGTTACGCATGTCGTGGCGACCCCGGCAGCAGTCGTGTCCATGCCATGACGATCCTCGCGGCAGTCAGCTGGAGCCGCCAGGGTATGGCGCCGCTGAACCTGGCGGCTCAGATTTCGCGCTGTACAGGTGACAAGATCGTTGCCACCTCGATCGTCGAGCGGCCGTGGCCGCCTAAAGGTGGTCCCGGCGAGGACGAGTACCTCAAATATGTCAGCGCACAAGCGTCGCAGTCACTCGAGCAAATGGTCAGCAAGCTGCCCGCCGATGTCGGCATATCCGTCCTTGTCCATCAATCGACCTCCGTCCCAACAGGTTTGACGGATCTCGCGGCAGCCCAGCAAGCAGATCTCGTCGTTGTCGGGTCGTCGTCGTCCGGACTACTGGGCAGGGTTGCCCTGGGTAGCGTCACCGACCGCCTCGTCCACACGGCCGCAGTGCCCGTGGCGATTGCCCCACGCGGCTACCCGATGCGTGCGGGTCCGATTGACCGGCTGACCGCGGCGTACGGTGGTGCCGCCGACGCGGTTGGACTCGTTGCGACAAGTGCTGAGCTGGCCACACGGTGGTCGGTGCGACTGCGCATTGCCTCGTTCACGGTACGGCCGCGGAAGACGTTCGCCGGCGTGGTCGACTCGTCGGCTGAGGACCTTGTCGTCGAGCAGTGGTCGCGCAAGACCTACGACGAGATCTCTAAACAGCTCAACGTTGCTCGCGAGAGCATTGCGCTTCCCGACGTAGAGGTCGTGATCGGATCCGACAACGAATGGTCCGAGGCGGTCGACAATGTGCCCTGGGACATCGGCGACCTTCTGCTACTCGGGTCAGGCGCGGCGGGGCAGACGGCTCACGTATTTCTCGGCTCGGCCGCGTCGAAGATCCTGCGGCACGCCCCGGTGCCCGTGATGATCGTCCCGAGACAGTAGAGATCTAGAGCGGGATGTTCTTGTGCCGACCGCGGCGCTGCGGCGGTCAGCCGGCGCCGGTGCCGAATAGCAGCCCGAGCAAGTAGGTGACGGTTGCGGCGCCGTAGCCGATCATCAGCTGTCGCAGCGCACGGCGCACAGGTGGCCCGCCCGACAGCAAGCCGACGACGATTCCCGTTGCAAGCAAAGCGATTCCGACCAAACCGGCCGCCACCACGACCGCAATAGTGCCTTCCAGACCAAAAAGATAGGGCAACACGGGAATCAGTGCCCCCGACGCGAAGAAACTGAAGCTGGAAACCGCCGCGCGAAGACCCGTGCCCACGGCCTCATGCCGGTCGGCATCGGGCCCGGCGAGTTGGCTTCGGCCGCCCGTCGCAAGGTTGTCCAGCACCTTGGCGGCGTGGCTCGTTGCGTCGTCCACACTCATGCCGCGCGCCCGGTAGACCAATGCCAGCTCGTTGGCGTTGACATCCAGCTGAGGCAACGCGGCGCCGGCTTCAGGGCTGGGCGTCGAGGCTTCCAGCAATTCCCGTTGCGAATTCACCGACACGTACTCCCCGGCACCCATCGATAACGCGCCGGCGAGAAGGCCGGCAAGGCCGGTGGCCAACACTGTGTGGCTGGTCACGCCCGTCGCGCTGATGCCGAGAACGAGCGCGAGGTTGCTGACCAGTCCATCATTTGCGCCGAACACGGCCGCGCGGAAGCTGCCCGACAGCTGATTTCGTCCACGAGTCGCCAATGCGCGTACGACCTCCAAGTGGATGCGCTCGTCGGCGGCCATAGTGGGGGTAGCGTCGACGTCGGTGTCGTACGTGGAGCGGGCCTCTGCTCGCTGTGCCAGGGCCAACACGAATACCGACCCGAAGTGTCGGGCCAGGAATCCGAGCATCCGGGTCCGCAGGTCAGCGCGCCGGGGCTTGCCGACGTGGTCACCGAGCAGGTTCAGCCAATGCTGCTCGTGACGCCCTTCCGCGTCTGCCAGCGCGAGCAAGATGTCGCGTTCCCCGCCCGTCCGCTGCTGCGCCAGATGCCGATACACACTCGCTTCGGCACGTTCGTTGGCCAGGTGTTGGCGCCAGCGACGCAGATCTGCGGGTCGCGGCCGGCCTTCGGTGTCCATGCCGCGATCATCGCCCACCCTGGGCAGAGCGGATGCGATTTACAGCGGGATGTTCTTGTGCCTGCCGCGGCGCTGCGGCGCCTCGGCCAGTGCCTGCGTCAGCTTGCTGCGGGT
>DASQCE010000113.1:0-4109 GCA_035634855.1 Mycobacterium sp. | reverse complement strand
CATCGGCGGTCAGGATGTCGCCGTCATCATCACCACGCTGCTCTACGGCGCGGAGGCGATGATCGCGTTGGTCATCGCGTCGCGGTGGCTCATCGAGAAGTCCGCCGCCGCGCGACTGGCCACCACCGCACTGGGCGCCTCGGGCGCGCTGGCCGCATCCCTGATGTGGGTTTTCCCCGTCGGTCGCGACATCGACGCGTTCCACGGCATCGCCCAGAACACCTCGACCGCCGCCGTCGGTTACGAGGGTTATCTGTTCTGGGCGGCCGCCGCCGCGATCGTCGCCCCGACGACGCTCTATGCCGTCTTCATGATCAAACCGCCGACGCTGGGCGCTTACCGGTCGGCAGCGCAGAAGTGTCTGACACTCATCGCGTTCTGGGCGTTCGCCGCCGCCGCACTGCGCGTCGTCGACTACCTGATCGCTTTATCGCTGGATCTGCCTCGCGCCCTGTACGACAGCGTTGCGATGACGGCGTTCAACGTGATCACCGGCTTGGTTGCGCGGTGGCTACAGCGCCAACTCGGCAAGGGCGACGCTTCGCCGACCGTCATCGCGGCCTTCAGTGGGGTGCTGTTCGTCTTCACGGTCGCGAACCTGGCCATTGGCGTCGCGCTCGCCCCGCGATATGCGGAACCGCCGCCCGACGCGATCTACGGCAACAACCTGGCCCAGCAGATCACCAGCACGTTCGACGTGGTGATCTGCGCGCTGAGCCTCGCTGTCCTGGTTGCCATGCTGTTCACCGGTCCGCTCGCCGGCTATCTGGTGCGCCGCCGAGACGCCCGGGTCGTGACCGCTTCCGAGCCCCCGAAACCAACCTCACCTGAGCCGACGACCTCCGCGGCACCGACAATCGTGCGGCCTCCGCAACCCTCGGAAATGCCGAGAATCGTTCGGCTCAGGGAGGATTCGACGACGGTGCTTCCGGCTCCACCGACGGAGGAATTCTCCGCAGCCACCACCGCGCTCCGGATCCAGCGCCGCGAACCGCCGTCCGACACGACGGCTCGGCGTCCCGCTCCGCCGCATGATGACGCCACAAAGGCCCCATAGATCACCTACGTCACAGCAACCGACCGCGAAAGCGGTGACCGTCGCCTGGCTCGTGTCACACGTTGAGCATCAACTCCCGACGGATAATGCAACCGTCGACGGCCGCGTCAGGAATTCCATCAACGATGTGAACCGCCCCTGCGCCTGAGGCTTCCACACGTCCCGTTGATTGGCCGGCCAGGCGTAGGCGGGCGCTCCGTCAACGACCAACTCGTGCAGGCGCGGCTCACCCAAGGCCTGGGCGGACGTGGCGTACAGAGCGTCGACGCGCACGCCGATGACACCGTAATCCACCACCCGACCCAGCCTGTTCTCAGAGTTGATGAGCTCCTCTACTTCTGTTCCGTGGATCGGGTACCGATCGGGCAGAACGTCTTTCATCGAGAGCAACGCCTGCGGTCCCCGCGACCGAGGGTGTCCGATCAACCGCGCGAGGAAGGACAGCCGGCCCAGCGCGAGATCGCCATCGAGGACCAGGGCGTGCGCATACATGACGCGCACCAGCACGACATTCATGAAGAATCGCTCAGCGGGAGCCTCGAACGCAGCCAGCGTCGCGTGCGCCAGGTAGCCGCCAACGACGCTCGCATTGTGCGCCCCGTACCACGACTGCGCCGACGGAGCGTTGAAGAAGTTCACCCAGCGCGCGACACTGGGCCGCGACGGCTGCCCCTCGCCACGCTGGACGATGAGCTTCGCTTCGACGGTGTCGCGCAAGAGGTTCTCGTTTACCGCGCGCCACCACGGGCTGCCGGGCATGTCGTCGTCCAGAGAATTGAGGACACCCCGTCCCTGCTGCCAACGCATGAATGCGACCACTGCCCGCCGGTAGGGCCGATACCGACGGCCGCCACGTCCAAATGCGTAGGCATCGGCGGCAAGACGGATCCGACCGGCGGGATCATCGCGCACCTCGGCGACCATCCGCTCTGCCTCGTCGACCACCGCCAAGCCGTTGCCGGTAATCATTGCGCCGCGGCGTGGGCGCGAGGCTCGTCGGCGGGGCGAAGCATTCGGCCACTGATCAGCGCACCGACCCACCCGGGGCTCAGACGTGACGCGGTGGCCATCACCCGGTTCCGCAGACCCGGCACCACTACCGGTCGTCCACGATCGAGCGCCCGAAGTCCCGCGGCCACAACAGGTTCCGGCGGCGCCAGCTTGTGATAGATCGCAGTTCCCGACACGTCGGCATCCAACCCGTCGACAAATCCCGTGCGGGTGGGTCCGGGGCACAACGCGGTCACGGTTACACCCGAGCCTCGCGTCTCGGCCCACAGGGCCTGACTGAACGACAGCACGAATGCCTTCGAGGCGCCGTAAGTGGCCTGATACGGGCCGGGCTGAAACGCGATGGTCGATGCGACGTTCAGAATCTGGCCGTGCCCGCGTTCCAGCATTCCGGGCAGCACCGCGTGCGTGAGGCGCACCAACGCATCAACGTTGACGGCGATCAAGTCGTGCTCTCGGTCGGGGTCGATCTCCTGCAGCCGCCCGTACGTCCCGAAGCCCGCATTATTGATCAGGACGTCGACCTCCCGGCCGCCCAGTGCTGCAACCAGAGCCTCGACGCCTCCCTGGCTGCCGAGGTCGCCGATGACGAGTTCGACGTCGACGCCCGGAGCCGATTGTTGAACTCGCTGCTTCACCTCCGCCAGACGTGCTTCGTCCCGTCCGGCCAGCACCAGGGGTAGCCCGCGTTCGGCGAGCTTCTCGGCGAATATCGCGCCGAGGCCCGAGCTGGCACCGGTGACGACGGCCCAACCGGTGCCTACCTCGTGTTTCTTCGACATTTCCATACCTTTCATCGATGTTGACATCGTTCACATGATCTGATGTTAACATCGTCAACATGGCGCGTCGAGAGAAGATTCCCCCGGCCTCACCGGAGCAGCGCGACACCTATCACCACGGCGATCTGAAGCGGGCACTCACCGAGGCGGCACTCGGCCTGGTCAGCGAGAAGGGGCCGAAGGGCTTCACTCTTCGGGAAGTCGCCCGACGCGCAGGCGTGAGCGCCGCGGCGCCCTACCGCCACTTCGCAGACAAGGCCGACCTGCTGGCCGCGGTCGCCACCCAAGGTTTCGTCCAGCTCCACGAGACACTGAACGCCGTCGCCGCCGAAACGACCGATCTCCACGCGCGCATGGTCAACATGGCACGGGCCTACGTGTACTGGGCAGTCAGCCATCCCGACTACTACCAAGCGATGTTCGGCGCCGAGACGGACAAGAGCGACCATCCCGAACTATTGACGGCAGGAGGGCGCGCGTTCGCCGACTTACTAGACGCGATCGCTCAATGCCAAGAGGCGGGCATCCTGCCAAACGGCGACCCCCTCGAGATCGCCGGACCGACGTGGTCGTTGCTCCACGGAATCTCGACGCTCAGCATCGGGCACGACCTGTCACATGTCGGCATTCGCGATGACCCACAGGCGCTCGCGGAGCGGTCGCTGAAGGCGTTGCTATTTGCCTAACGGAACGCCGCGACACACCTCGACCGCAACCGCACCGACCCCGAGTCCTGCACGCGGGAGACGCCGTGCGTGTCTTCACCGATCGTGGATCGCGCGCTGGTCGCACTCACGTGATCCGCTGCACGCGCCCGTGTTCACCGATTCCGTCCGGCCCGTGATCGACGCCGGGTTTGTCGAACCGGTGGAATCCGACACGGCACTCACACGCGACGTCCACCGCAAGATGACGCCGGGACACACTTCCGGGCATCTCAGTGTGTGGGTCGGTCACCGCTGCGTCATCACCGGCGACGTATTGCGCCACCCGATCCGATGCCGCCATCCGGAGTGGATGGCGCGTGGGGACGCCGATTCCGACGCGGCCCGAGCGATAAGGCGCGCACTGCTTGCGCCGCAGGCCGCATTCTGTCGACCGACCAGGGCTACCGCGTCGCGCCCCCAACCCTGAGCATCAGGCGACGGACCGCCGCGCCAATCCCACGTCAACGCACTGTGTCTCTGATGGATGTTCGCCATACGCGACTACTGCCGGCGGAGCGCGGTCGGCATGGTCGAGGCCGCGACAGCACGACC
>DASQCE010000112.1:0-12492 GCA_035634855.1 Mycobacterium sp. | reverse complement strand
CCGAGCGGATGGCCACCCTGCGCACCGGTGACGGCCGCCGGGGCTGCGACATGGGGCCACTGGTCACCCGGGAACACCGCGACAAGGTCACCGGCTACGTACAGGCCGGGGTGGACGCCGGCGCCGAACTGGTCGTCGACGGGCGGGCCAGCAACCCCGCCCAGCACTTCGACGGCGACAAGGACGGCTTCTGGCTCGGTCCAACCCTTTTCGACAGGGTTACTCCCGGCATGAGCATCTACACCGAGGAGATCTTCGGGCCGGTGCTGTCCGTGGTCCGCGTCGACGGATACGGCGAGGGCCTGGACCTGATCAACTCCAACCCCTACGGCAACGGCACCGCGCTGTTCACCAACGACGGCGGCGCCGCCCGCCGGTTCCAGAACGAAGTGCAGGTCGGCATGATCGGCATCAACGTGCCCGTCCCGGTCCCGGTCGGCTACTACAGCTTCGGCGGCTGGAAGGCCAGCCTGTTCGGCGACACCCACGCGCACGGCACCGAGGGATTCCACTTCTACACCCGCGGCAAGGTCATCACCACCCGCTGGCTCGACCCCAGCCACGGCGGCCTGAACCTCGGCTTCCCGCAGAACGACTGATCGAGTCATGGCAGACCCGTTACAGGGCAACCTGTTCCGGGTCGCCCCACCCTGAACCAGCTACCGGGCCGACCTTCTGCCTGCCGTTGCGGCTTATGGTCAGGCACGGTGCCCGGCTTACCTGGATTCGGTCAAGCTCGGGGGCCTGGCTGCAATGCGGCGGGCGTCGTTGCCGACGATGCTGTTGCGCAGCACGCCGAGATGGTCGATGTCGACCTCGACGACGTCACCGGGTTGCAGCAGCACCGGTGGGGTTCGGCCGTAGCCGACTCCCGCGGGAGTGCCGGTCGCCAGCAGGTCCCCGGGAAGCAGGGTGAAGGAGTGCGAGATGTGCGCCAGAGTGTCGCCGACCGTGTAGACCATCTGGTCAGTGGTGGCGTCCTGCATGGTCTGTCCGTTCACCCGGGTCTGCACCCGTAGTCCGTCTCTCAAGTCCGGGACCTCGGTGGCGGGGACCATCGGTCCGAGTGGGCCGGACCGGTCGCCGTTCTTGCCCAGGATCCACTGGGATGTGAGCTTCTGGGCGTAGCGGGAGGTCAGGTCGTTGAAGGTGGAGTAGCCGACGACCGCGGCCAGGGCCTCTTCCGGGGTGGCGTCGACCAGCGGAGTGCCAACCCAGGCGACGATCTCCCCTTCCCAGTCCAGGCCGTCCTCTCGGGCGGGCACCGGCACCTGGGCGCCGTCGACGGTCAGCGTGCGGGTCCAGCGGGCGAACAGAGTGGGGTATTCGGGGATCGGCTGGTCGCTGTAGCTGCCCTCGGCGACGTGTTTGAGATAGTTCAGCCCGACGCAGATCACCCGGGCGTCCGGGAGAACCGGGGGAACGAGGGTGACCTGCGCCGTGGGCAAGGTGGCGCCCGGGTTGGGGGCGGCGAGCACCACGGCGGGATCGGCCCAGAACTCGATCAGAGATGCGAGCACCGCGACCTGCGTACCGTCCTCGGACAAGGTGGCCACCTCGACGAGCGCGTCGGCGGATCGGCGGATCCCGACGATTCTCATGCGTTCTCCCTATCGTCCTGCGATGGATGGCATCCCGGGGCGGCGCTGTTGGATCGGGCGATCGACGTGGGCCAGTGCGTGTTCTGCAGCACTCTGGCTCGACCCGATTGACAGCCACGCATCAGCCGCTTGTGATGAGATGAGGATCGGGTACTTCCCTGCGCGACGTCGTGCGACTACCTTGGCGACCTCGAGGCGCTTAATCAAGCGGGGTCGTGTCGTCGGGTTGGCGATGTGAGCCTGTCGGATGGGTCAAGCTCCGAATACCTCGATTGATCCTAGGCCGGCGAATTCGAAGGTAACGCCGGCTCCGGCCACTACCGGGACCGGGGCGGTCACTCCGCCGGAGAAGATGAGTTGACCCGCCTTCAGGGTTTCGCCCTCGACGGCGAGTTGATTGGCCAGCCAGGCGACCGATGCGGCGGGGTGCCCCATGACCGCGGCGCCGGTCGCGGTCATCGCGACATCACCGCCGACCAGGACGTTGCAGCCAAGCAGGCGGAGATCGCCGAGGTCATCGGGCCGGCGGGCGATCGGGCCCAGGTAGAAGGCCCCGGCGCTGGCATTATCCGAGACCACATCGGAGAGGGTGAACTTGAAGCTCTCGTACCGCGAGTCGAGCACATCAACGGCACCGAAGATGACTTCGGTAGCGGCGAGCACGGAAACCACCGTCGCCGGGGGGTCGATATCGCGGGCCAGCAGGAACGCGATCTCCGATTCGACCCGTGGATGGATGAACCGGTCGAGACGGATCGGCTCACCGTAAGAGAAGATCATGCCGCTGGTCACCCGGCCATACAGCGGGGCGTCCAGCCCCATCGCCTGTTGCTTGTTCCGGCTCGTCAATCCGAGTTTGTACCCGACGAACGTTTCGCCGGCGTCGATCTTCGCTTGGACGAATGCGCGTTGTGCCTGGTACGCGGTGGCGACATCGATGTCCGGGTGGTCATCACTGAACTGGGCGATGCCCGTCCGGTTTCGTTCAGCGGCGATGAGTGTGTCTGCGATTTCCTGGGCCTTGAGCATATTCGACTTCCTTTGGGCCAAGCTGTGGCTTAGCGGCTTATTCGTCTTGTTGAGTAGTTATCGTCACCACGTGTGTTCCTCGCTAATCGGTCCCTTCATCCGGCTGGCGGCCCGCAGCCTCGGCCGTATATGCGTCCCAATCTATTTCGCCGTCTTCATCGCGGAAGTCTTCGATGTCGGGAGGTGCCGGATCTGGATTCGGTTCTTGCGTCATGAGCGTTTCCTATCACTGATGTGGTCTCACGGTGGAGCGTGGCGGAGTCGTCACCCCAGTCGATGCCGATGACTGTTAGGCGAGGCGGCGCTGCCTTACCGTGTTGCCGTTGATCTTCACTCGTTCTGTGGGAAGCCGAGGTTGAGGCCGCCGTGGCTGGGGTCGAGCCAGCGGGTGGTGATGACCTTGTTGCGGGTGTAGAAGCTGAAACCTTCGGTGCCGTGGGCGTGGGTGTCGCCGAACAGCGAGGCCTTCCAGCCGCCGAAGGAGTAGTAGCCGACCGGGACGGGTACGGGGACGTTGATCCCGACCATGCCGACCTCGACCTCGTTCTGGTAGCGGCGGGCGGCGCCGCCGTCGTTGGTGAAGATCGCCGTGCCGTTGCCGTACGGGTTGCTGTTCACCAGCTTGAGGGCGTCATCGTAGGAATCAACCCTGATGACGGACAGCACCGGCCCGAAAATCTCGTCGGTGTAGATCGACATGTCTGTCGTGACCTTGTCGAAAAGGGTTGGGCCGAGCCAGAAACCGCCCGGCTCGCCGTCCACGACCGGGTTCCGGCCGTCGACCACCAGTTCGGCACCCGCCTCCACCCCGGCGTCGACGTAGCTCTGCACCTTGTCCCGGTGCACCCCGGTGACCAGCGGTCCCATGTCGCAGCCGCGACGTCCGTCACCGGTGCGCAGGGTGGCGATCCGTTCCGAGATCTTGCCGATCAACTCATCGGCGATGACATCCACCGCGACCAGCGCGCTGATCGCCATGCACCGCTCACCGGCCGAACCGAACCCGGCGTTGACGGCGGCGTCCGCGGCCAGGTCAAGGTCGGCGTCCGGCAGCACCACCATGTGGTTCTTCGCGCCGCCGAGGGCCTGCACCCGCTTGCCGTTCCGGGTGCCGGTCTCGTACACGTACCGCGCGATCGGGGTCGACCCGACGAACGAGATCGCCTTCACCCGTGGATCTTCCAGCAGCGCGTCGACCGCCACCTTGTCGCCGTGCAGGACGCTGAATACGCCGTCCGGCAGCCCTGCCTCCTTCCACAACGCGCCCAGCCAGTTCGCGGTCGACGGATCCTTCTCGCTCGGCTTGAGGATCACGCAGTTGCCAGCGGCAATCGCAATGGGGAAGAACCACATCGGCACCATGGCCGGGAAGTTGAACGGCGAGATCACCCCGACCACGCCCAACGGCTGCCGCAGCGAGGAGACGTCGACCTTGGTGGACGCGTTCTCGGTCAGGCTGCCCTTCAGCAGATGCGCCAGGCCGCAGGCGAACTCGACGACCTCCTGGCCGCGGGTCACCTCACCGAGCGCGTCGGAGAGCACCTTCCCGTGCTCGCTGGTGATGATCTCGGCGGCCTCGTGCTTGCGCTCGTTGAGCAACTCGCGGAACCGGAACAATACCTGCGTGCGCCGGGCCAGCGACATATCACGCCACGCCGGCCACGCCGCCGCCGCGGCGGCAATCACCGCGTCGGCATCCTCCGGTGACGCCAGCACGAGCTTCTTGGTCACCCGACCGGTCGCCGGGTCGAACACGTCCGACGTCCGGGTGCTCTCACCGGCGAACGACGCACCCGCCTTCCAGTGCGGCACTGTCGTCACCTCACCCGGCACCGTACGACCGTTTCCGCTTGGCATCGCTTCAGGATCGGTGATCGTTGTCATCGCTTGCTCTCCTTTCGTAAGACCGCTGCCTTCGACGCACCTGCACCGGTCTTCATGGGCTTGCCGACCGAGCGAATCTCCTTGGCCGGTTTCGGCGTTCATCGGAGAGAACGTCGAGCAGGCCGATCGGGTGGAGGCGGTCGAGGCCCGTCGCCGATGCGGGGACGGCGGGCACCTCACAGGCGAGCTCACGTGACAAGCTGCGAGAGGCGATCAGTAGCGCGTCGAGTAAGTTGCGTTTCAGTCCGGCGTCAAGATCGACGACGGCGAGTTCGATCGCGGCGACGATGTGCCCGCCGGGCCCGAAAACGGGCATCGCAACACCACAGACGTCGGCTTCGAATTCCTGCCGCGAGACCGCGACCCGCGTGAGGCGGGTCACCGCGAGCAAGTGGCGGAAGCGCTCCGTGGCGGTCACGGTGTGTTTGGTATATGCCCGAAGCCCATGGATGATGACCCGTTCCACGGTGCAGGGCGGCGCAAACGCGAGCAACGCCCGTCCCAGTGCGGTCGGATGCGCCGGCAACGTCGCCCGGCTGGTGAAAGACGTCACCGTCCCTGCGTCCGGCCGCTTCTCGATGTAGGCGACCTCCAGGTCCTGCAGGACCCCCAGCCGGGCGCGGCAGCGCGCGATTTCCGAGAGATCTTCCAGGACGTAGGGAGCCCGCTCGGCGAGCGTCGGCGGATAGGCGTTCACCGCACCGATCGTGCGCAGGGACAATCCAGCGCGGTACAGGCCGTCCGGCGTCCGTTCCAGGACACGAAGGCTGGCCAGTTCGTTCGCCAGCCGATGCGCGGTCGAGACCGGCAATCCCGCCAGCTTCGAAATCTCGGTCAGCGAATGTTCACCACCGCGGGTGAAGGTCAACAGAATTGAGCTGACCTTGTTCGTCACCGACCGCCCCGCCTCAATAGAGTTGCCGGCCACAGATCACAACCTCCGCGAGTCGTTCAATTGTTCTCACCCGGGCGGACGCCCCCAGCAGATGACCGGATCACCCGCTATGACGAGGCTGATTTGCTGGCCTGCAACGCCTCGTATTCGGCCTTGATCTTGTCACCGGGCGGGTAGTTCCCCGCCAGCGGTTCGCCGGCACGGATTTTGGTGGCCACAAAGGCTTCCAGTTTCTCCTGCTCCAGGGATGGCTCGGCGATCTCTACCGCGACTTCCCTTGGTACGACGAGGACCCCGTCGCGGTCCGCGACGATGACGTCACCGGGGTAGACGGCGACACCGGCGCAGCCGATGGGAACCTGCAGGTCGGCCACGTGGTGCCACGCCGCCCGGGTGGTGATCGTGACCGCGGCCGCGTAGGTCGGGAACGGCAGTTGGGACAGGACATGGCCGTCGCGCAGACCGCCGTCGGTGACGACCCCGGCCACCCCGCGTTTCCACGCCCGGGTCATCAGCATATCGCCGCCGGACGCGGCCCTGGTGTCGCCCCGGCTGTCGACCACCAGGGCGTGTCCTGGTGGGACGCTCTCGAAGGCGTCCCACTGCAATGTGTTGCCGCTGCGGTACGGGTCGAGGGTGTTCACGTCCTCCCGGGCCGGGATGAACCTCATCGTGAAGGCCTCGGCGACAAACCCGTCGACCACGTTGCTCAGCGGACGCACCCCCAGCATCTGGGGCTGCCGAAACCCGCGCTTGTACAGCTGGGTGGCAATGGTGGACGTGCTGACCTGGCGCAGTATGTCGAGGGTTCCGTCGGGTAGCGGCTTGAGTTCTGGGGTGCTGGTCATGTGATCCCTCTTCTGTTGACTGGTTCCAGGACGGGATGGGTCTGAGGAATGCTGAGAGGTCAGAGGAATGGCCTGCCGGGTATGAGCTGCTGACCGTATTTGGCGTCCCAGTCCGACTGCACCCGGTGCAGCACTCGCATCGCGGGCAGTACCGACCATCCGGGCACAGCGGGTTCATGTCCCTCGGCGATGGCCCGGACGAAATCCGGTGCTATGAGTTCCGCATTCTCTTTTTCGGAGGCGATGTCCTGCTTACCTTTGGACGTGTGCAGGGTGGACCTGCGCTCGTTGACCCGGTAACTGTCCCGGTCGGTGACGGCGAGGGTGTCGTAGATGTATTCGCCGGAGTAGTAGGAGCCGGTGGTCACGATGGTTTGATCGTCGTGGGTTTCGATGATCAACGCCAGCTCCATGGGGATTCCGGTGCGGGGTTCGACCGGTGAGTAGGCACTGTGGATGCTGCGGATTCGCTGGTCGGCGCTGGCCATGTCACCACCGGAGACCATCCAGAGCCCGAAGTCGACCAGGTGGGTGGTGTGGTGCCACAACAGGTTGTCGGTCCAGCTGCGCTGCAGTCCGGTCGCTCCCACGTTGTCCAACCTGCGGATGAAGAACCGACCCTGCACGTGGCTTACCCGCTCCTCGCCTCGGTGGACGCGGTCGACGACCGGCAGCCGTTCCTCCCGGAACCGCATGGGGTGTACAACACCGAGGGTCAGCCCGCGTTCCTTGGCGAGGGTGACGACCTTCTCGGCGCCTTCGAGGTTCATCGCAATTGGGATCTCGACCAGGGTGTGCTTGCCGTGCTCGAGCGAGGCCACCGCCATTTCTGCATGTGTCTCGCTGGGGCCGGCGATGATGACGACGTCGACCTCCGGATCCTCCAGTGCTTCACCGAGGTCGGTGGTCCACTTCTTGTAGCCGTGGGTGTCGGCGAAGGTTTCGGTCGACGGTGGTTTACGACCGCCGGCGGGCGTGGGCGTTGCGCCACCGCCGGGTGGCTGGGGGCGGCCGACGACCGTGTGCAGTTGGGCATCGTTCACGCGGCTGAGCGCTTCGGAATGCCAGATGCCCATCATTCCGTGGCCGACCATGCAGATGTTCAACATCGGGTTCCTCCTGGTCTGGTGTGGTCGATGTCAGCCGAGGAACCGGCTGACGGGCACACCCGGTACGTCGACGCGGACGGCGAAGATCCCGCCGGACAACGGCTTCGCGGCCAGAACCGCCGGCGACAGGTCGTGCCGCAGCGACGTGACGAAAATGGTTTTCATGTCAGGTCCGCCGAAGCATGGGGCGGTCGGGTTGGAACACGGCAACGGGATGCTCCTGACCAGATGGCCGTCCGGGCTCCAGCGGTTCAGCACGCCGGCGGAGATGCCGGCGCTCCAGTAGAAGCCGTCCTGGTCGGTGGCGGCCCCGTCCGGGCGACCCTGCTGTTCGGTGGGGCGGGCGACGATCCGGCGGCCGGAGATTGACGCGGTCTGCGGGTCGTAGTCGTAGGCCCAGATGATCGGGCCCTTGCTGTCGGAGTGGTACATCGTCCGGCCGTCCGCGGTCCATGCCAGACCGTTGGAGACGATGAGGTCTTCGACCATTCGGTGGAGGGTGCCGTCGGGGTCGAGCCGGTACAGCGCGGCGATCGGACGCGACAGGGACTCCTCGTCCATTGTCCCGGCCCAGAACCGGCCGTCCGGGGAGACCTTGCCGTCGTTGAACCGGGTGCCCGGTACGTGCGCCGGGCCGGTCAAGAACCTCACTTCCCCGGTGTCGAAGTCCAGCAGGTGGAACCCGTCGACCAGCGCGACAACAGCACCGCCGGTCTCGCGGAGCGCAAAGGACCCAACGCGTGACGGCAGCGGCCAACTCCGGTTCTCCCCGGTCGCGGGATCGAGCCGGTGCATGGCCGGTGCGCGGATGTCGATCCAGTACAGGACCTGCTCCGGCACCGACCACACCGGACACTCACCCAGCTCCGCCCTGGCATCGAGCACGCAGGTGACTTCGGTTTCGGTGTCCAGCGGCGGCGCTTTCATTTCTCAGACCTTCAGCTCGGTCTTGATTCTTTCCAGCATCCGCCGGTGAATGTCATCGGCGGTTTCCTCCCAGCCGAAGACGCAGACCGTGGCCAGACCGTCGAAGTTCGACTCCCGCAGGGTCGAGAAGAACTCGTCCCAATCGACGTCGCCGTTGCCGATTTCGTTGTGTTGATGCACGCGGGCGTCCACGCCGGGTGGGTTGATGATGTAGCGGTTGCCCGCGTTCGCCTTGTGGTTGAAGCAGTCGGCGATGTGCAGGTGCTGCAGGCGTTCGCCGGCGACGCCCATCATCCGGCGGATGTCACCGGCCCCGTTGGACAAGTGGAAGGCGTGCGGCGCGCAGAACACATAGTTCACCCAGGGCAGGTTCAGTCCCCGGATGATGCCGATGGCCTCGTCGTTGGTCTCGGCGAAGTCGTACGGGTGCGCCTCCAAGTTCAACCCGATGCCGTACTGCTCAAAAACCGGTGCCAGCTCGGACATCGACAAGTAGAAGGCGTGTTCGGAGCGCACCGGGTCGTTCGGGTTCCCGGAGAGCTCGGAATTGACGATGGGACATTCCAGCTCGTTGGCGATCTCCAGCAACCGGCGCCAGTTCCGCACCTGGGCCTGCCGCTCCTGTTCGTCCGGGGACGACCAGTTGAACACCGGAACCAGGGTCTGAATCTTCACGCCGGTCTCGCTGGACGCCTTTTTCACTTCGGCGAGCTCTGCGGCATCGGCTTTCGGGTACCGGTGCCAGAAGAAGAAGTCGGCCCGCGGCGACAATTCGAGGTATTCGTAACCGAGGTCTGCGGCCTTTCGGACCTCGTCGGCGACGGAGAGGTCGGCGTGGTACATGGCCGGGTCGAGCGCGATTTTTGTCATCGTGCCTCCTGCCGCTCAGACCTTGCCGTTGACCAGTGCGGCTGGGTCGGTCCGGTACAGCTCCGGCTGCTCGCGCATCGACACGGTCGCCCTGGTTCCGGTGCGGAGTGCCTCGATCCCGGCGTCGGTGACCACCGTCGCGGCATAGCCGTCCCAGGAGCTCGGACCGGTCGAGTGTCCTTCGGCGACCGCGTTCAGCCATTCTTGGAACTCGATGTCGTAGGCGCGGATGAACCGCTCGCGCCAGTCGGCCGGCACCCGGCCGGCGTACTGGCCCTCCCGCTTGACGATGATCCGGCTGCTCTCGGCGAGTTCGATGGTGCCGGTCTCACCAAGGATCTCGCCGCGGATGTCGTACCCGTAGGCGATGTTCACGGCCGCCTCGATGTCCACCAGTGCGCCGTTGGCCATCTCCAACACCAGGATCAACGGGTCCTGCAATTGTTTGGCCGCCAGGCTGCTGCGGCGCGGGTTGTGCAGTTGGGTCGCGACGACTTCGGAGCCGAGAAGCCAGCGGGAGGTGTCGATGTCATGCACGCAGGTGTCGACGATGACGCCCTCGGTGGTCACGCTGTCCGGGACCGCGGGGTTGCGGTGCGCCGAGTGGAACACCAGCGGCGCGCCGACATCGCCGCGGTCCAGGGTTTCTTTCATGGCCCGGTAGCCGTCGTCGTAGCGGCGCATGAAGCCGACCATGACCAGCCGCCGGCCGGCGGCCACCTCGGCGTCCAGGATCCGTTCACAGGCCTCCTTGGTGGTCGCGAGGGGCTTCTCGCAGAACACCTGCTTGCCGGCGGCGATGCCCGCCAGCACGTACTCCTCGTGGGTTCCACCCCAGGAGGCGATGACGACGGCATCGACGTCCGGGGAGTTGATCAGTTCCTGTCCCGACTGGTAGAGCTTGGCGCCGGGGATTTTGCCCACCACGTCCTGGGCCCGAACGAGGTCCACATCGGTGACCCCGCTGACCCTGGCCCCCGACAAAACCTGGGTGAGGCGCCGGATGTGGTCCTGCCCGATCATCCCGACGCCAATGACGCCGACGTTCACAGTCACGTGAAAAGCCTTCCTGATAAGGGGTTGTGGGCCACGCCGTACGACGCAGCGGTCAGTACGGCCAACGGCGGATCGGACCGAGGCCGAGGGCGGTGAAGTACCCGGCCGCTCTGGCCTGGATGGCCAGCGGCAGGTGGGGCGCGATCGGATACAGGTCCTGCTCGATGACGACGAACAGGTCGCGGTCCAGCCCGGCTAACGCGTCCAACAGTGCGGGCACCTTGGGTTCGCCGTAGGGCGGTTCGACCATGATGCCCAGCGGCACCGCCTCGGCCAACGACAGCTTCTCCCGCTGCACCCGTTCCCGGACCTGCGGGTCCACCAACTTCACGTGCACATAGGTGATCCGCTCCGGGGCGCGTTCGATGATCTGCAGGTTGTCACCACCGCAGTAGGCGATGTGCCCGGTGTCCAGGCAGAGGTTGACGAACTGCGGGTCGGTGTCCTTGAGGAACTCCTCGATCCGGTCCTGGGTGTCGACATGAGTGTCGGCGTGCGGATGAAACACCAACTCGACGCCGAACTCCTCATACAGCACCCGCCCCAGCTCGTTGGTGCCCGAGATCAGGTTCGACCACTGTTCCGGGTCCATGTCGGCTGACTCGAGCACCGCACCGGTATGCATGTCGGTGTACTGCTCCGGGAGCTGGATGAGGTACTTCGCCCCCACCTCGCGGAGTAGCATCGCCTCCTGGCTGAACTCGGCGATCGCCTTCTTCAGTGCCTCCTTGCCCTTGTGCAATCCGGCGAAGACGGTTCCACCGCACACCTTCAGGCCCCGCTGGTCGAGTTCGTCGCGCAGTTGCTGCGGGTCCTGCGGGAGGAATCCCTGCGGTCCCAGTTCGGTCCACACGTAACCGGCGTTGGCTACCTCGTCGAGATACTGCTTCCAGCCCACCTGCTTGTCGTCCTTGGCGAACCAGACCCCCCACGAGTCCGGGGCCGTACCGAGGGTCAAACGGGACAGGTCACGGGTGGGGGTGCTCATCGGTGGGTCTCCTCGGGAACGGGGGTGAGGAACGGATGTTGGGTCGCCTTGTGCGATTCGTAGACCTTGTAGGCCTGCTGGGTGCTGTCCAATTGGGAGACATCGGAAACCGGTACGTCCCACCAGGATTCCGAGGACGGCACCGGGGCCAGCGGATCGGTCTCGATGTGCACCACGGTGGTCCGCGTGGCCGCCCTGGCCTGGTCCAACCCTTTCCGGAATTCCTCGATGCCGTTGACCCGGATGACGTCGGCGCCCAGTGATTCAGCGTTGCTGGCCAGGTCGACGGGCAGCTTGTCACCGTCCAGCAACCCGCTGTCGTCGTTGCGGAACCGATACCAAGTGCCGAACCGTTGCGACCCCAGCGACTCGGACAACGACCCGATCGACGAATACCCGTGGTTCTGGATGATCACCACGATCAGTTTGATGTTCTCCGAGACCGCGGTGGCGATCTCCTGCGCCATCATCAGATACGAGCCGTCACCGACGAGGGAATACACCTCCCGCTCCGGCGCCGCCATCTTGATCCCCAAAGCCCCGGCGATCTCATATCCCATGCAGGAGAACGCGTACTCCACGTGATACTGCTTGGGATCCTCGGCGCGCCACAGCATCTGCAGATCACCCGGCATCGACCCGGCCGCCTGCACGATGGTCGCGTCCGGGCCGACGGTCTCGTTCAATGCGCCCAGCACCTCGGTCTGCGCCGGCAGCGGCCCGTGACCCAGGTGGTAAGCCTTATCGACGACCTTGTTCCACCGATCCAGGTGCTGGCGGTGCTCCGTGGTGTAGGCGGCGTCGACCCGGTACCCGGCGAGTGCTTCGGTGAGGGCCTCCAGGCCCTCCCGGGCGTCGGCGACCAGCATGACGCCGGAATGTTTGGCCGCGTCCAGCGGTGTGACATTCAGGTTGACGAACCGCACCTCCGGGTTCTGGAACGCGGTCCGCGACGCCGTGGTGAAGTCGCTGTACCGGGTGCCGACGCCGATCACCAGGTCGGCGTCCCGGGCCAGCGCGTTGGCCACCGGGGAGCCGGTGGAGCCGACCCCGCCGACCGCCTGCGGGTGATCCCACCGGATGCCGCCCTTGCCGGCCTGGGTGTCCCCCACCGGGATGCCGGTGGCTTCGGCGAACCGGCGCAGCGCCTCGGTGGCCTCGCTGTAGATCACCCCCCCGCCGGAGATCAGCAACGGCCGCCGAGCCGATCGGATCGCCGCGACCGCCCGGGCCAGCCCCGCCGGTTCCGGCACCGGCCGCGGCACGTGCCACACCCGTGCGGTGA
>DASQCE010000111.1:0-16131 GCA_035634855.1 Mycobacterium sp. | reverse complement strand
CAGGTCATATTCGCCGGGTTTGGTCAGATATAACGTGGCCACGAGAACGCCCCAGACCAGAACAAGCCCGCCGACGATGCCGGCTGGAATCGTCCACCAGTCGTTCCACACGCCTCCATAATCGGGTTACGGACCGCCCGTCGAGCCCGTAGCGACGATCTGCACCGCGCGGTCGACACCGGTGACCCCGTTGAAGGCAGGCCAATCGTTGTAGTGGATGTGCGGGTTGCGGATCAGAAAGTCGCCGACGACGATCGCGGTTCTTACCACTTTCGCGAAGTTCTCTGGTGTGTTGGCGAGGTTGAGTAGCGCGAGGAACTCGTTGCTCTGGATCAAGGTGAAGATCTTGAGCGCGAACGGCAGATCGAGCTCGAGCGGGGTGAGCGCCTCGTAGCCGAGGTGCAACAGGGTGTCGTCGGTCGCCGTGGCGTAAATATCGCCGTCCAAAACGAAATCGTATGTGCGCGAACGGAACTGCTCAGGCGTGTAGATGCGGGATATGCCGGATCCCGGTGGGTTGTTGCCGAGTAGTGTCGGGCCGGGCGGGCGACAGGGACTGCCGAACGTGATCACCTTGAGCAGGTCGCCGGCGCGGTGCGCCAGCGGCTGACCGGGCAGCATCAGCCGCAGCGTGCGCACTACGACCTCGGCGCCCTGGCTGTACCCGCAGAGATAGAACTGCCCGGCGTTCATCAGGATCAGCCGCATCAGTTCTGCGACCCGTCGGCAACGGACTCGTTGTAGCTCAGGAACGGGTTGCGGACCCGGCCCGTCTGTTCTACGCGCCGGCCGACGTCGAACGGCGGTCCCGGGAACGGCGTCGCCCAGGTACCGGAAGCGCAGTAGAAGAACGGCAGATTTGTGGGCAACGGCCGGGGCTGGTCGAAGTTCAGTCCGAGCCGCCCAAGGGTTCCGGGGGCCCGCGATACCGTCGACCACAAGACCAGCGCGGCGCTGGAATTCTCGGACCACTGCGGTGGTGCGCGGCCCGTAGATGCCGTCGACCACCAGGTTGGAGTAGAGCGGCTAGTCGCGATTCAGCCGGGCCTGCAGCAGTCGGACAAGATCGTTGCTGTCGCCGGGTCTCAATACAACTGCCAGGACATCGATGCTACGCCGAATCACCTTTAGCTGTAATGGAATTGGCAAGCAAGAGGTAGGGCAATGCGACGCGCTCTTGCGGTACGGGCGTTACATCGCGATCTAGTCGCGCTCATCGATCTGCGCGAACGTTCGGGTCCGAGGCGACCAGTACAGCCAGTTAGGTGAACGACGGCATGAGCTTGCTGATCACGCCGACGGCGAACTGGCCGATAAAGGTCATTAGCCTTCGGGGTCCGGCTCGTCGCTCGAGGAAACCAGCCAGCCCGGCATCAAAGTCCTAGGACTTGCGGCGTGCTGCGCCGACCGCGATGGCGATGCCGATCAACGCAACGATCGGACCAATGATGGACCAGGTGGTGGTGTTGCTCATCGGGCTACCGCCGACGACGCCGAAGCCCTGCAGAGCCCACAGCAATCCGAACAAGGTTACGACCACACCAACCACGACGAGGGCAATGCGCATGAGTCCACTGTAGGCCTGACCGCACTGGTCGCCGCGGTGCTCTCAGGCCATCATGGAGGCGTGAGCACTACATCCCAGCGTCCGGCACCCGACTATCCCCAGATGGCCGCGGTTCGCGGACGGGTCGAACCGGCGCCGCGGCGGGTCCGCGGCTTCCTCGGCCACGAGTTGGTCTTCGACACGACGTCGGCGCGCTACGTATGGGAGGTGCCGTACTACCCGCAGTACTACATCCCGTTCGGGGACGTCCGAACAGAGTTCCTGCGTGACGAGAACCACGCTCAGAAGGTTCAGTTCGGGCCGTCGCGGACGTTCTCGTTGGTTGCGCATGGACAGACATATGAATCGGCCGCGCGGGTGTTCGACGACGGTGACGGCCCCGTCGCCGGACTGGTGCACTTCGACTGGGATCCCCTGAGGTGGTTCGAGGAGGACGAGCCGATCTACGGTCATCCCCGCAACCCGTACGTTCGGGTGGATGCCCTCCGCTCAGACCGCCATGTCACCGTCGAGCTGGACGGAGTGGTGCTTGCGGACACACAAAGCCCCGTGCTGCTGTTCGAAACCGGTTTGCCGACACGGTATTACATCGACAGGACCGACGTTGCCTTCGAGCACCTGGAGTCGTCCGACGCGCACTCGCTGTGTCCCTACAAGGGCGTGACGTCGGCCTACTGGTCGGTGCGCGTTGGCGATACCGTCCATCCCGACCTCGCCTGGACGTATCACTATCCGCTGCCGGCCGTCGCGCCGATCGCGGGCATGGTCGCGTTCTACAACGAGAAGCTCGACATCACCGTCGACGGCTTGCGGCTTGCGCGGCCGCAGACACACTTCGGCTAGTCAGGGTTGCCCGCCGACGATCCGCACCAGGTCTGGCTTCATCGCCTGTAGCTGCGAGCCCCAATAGCCCCAGCTGTGAGTGCCGTCGGTGGGAAAGTTGAACACCGCGTTGCGACCGCCCGCCGCAACGTACTTCTGCTGGAATTCCTTATTGGTGGACAGCGTGATGTTCTCCAGGACCTGGGCACTGTACTGAGCACCGAAATTCGAGCCGTCGTCAAGATCCGAGGTCACGCCGTTGCCGCAGTAGATCCACAGCGCCGTGTTGTTGGCCACCAATGTGTTGATGTTGACCATCGGATCGTTGCGACGCCACGCGGGATCGCTGGTGGGCCCCCACATGTTCGCCGCGCTGTAGCCGCCTGCGTCCTTCATCGAGACGCCGATGAGCATGGGCCACAAGCCCATTGACGGATTGAGGTACCCGGACAGCGAGCCGGCGAAGATGAACTGCATCGGATGCCAGACGGCGAGAGTCAATGCCGCGCTACCCGACATGGACAGTCCGACGACCGCATTGCCCGTCGGTGCCTGTCCTTTGTTGGCCGCCAGCCACGCGGGTAGCTCCTGGGTCAGGAACGTCTCCCATTTGTAGGTAACGGTTCCTGCGCTTCCTGTCGCCGGTTGGTACCAGTCAGAGTAGAAGCTGGATTGCCCACCGACGGGCATGACGACCGAGATTCCGGACTGGTAGAACCACTCGAAGGCCGCCGTGTTGATGTCCCAGCCGTTGGCGTCGTCCTGGGCCCGAAGCCCGTCGAGCAGGTAGACGGAGTGTGGGCCGCCGCCCTGAAATTCAACGCGGATGTTTCGACCCATCGACGGCGATGGCACGTCGAGAGACTCCACGGGCAGCCCGTCGCGTGAATACGCTGCGGCGGTCGGTGTTTCAACCGCGATCATGGCGAGGGCCGGTACCAGTGCCCCGAGGACCACTAAGCAGATTCGACCAAGCCACGGCTTCACGATCGGCAAGCTAGCAGCGAAACGGGGACGATTCGTGCATGGCGCGCGCCGCTTGACCAGCTTGTTATCAAAGCGCGCCGATCGGCGTGGATGCGGCAATCCGGGCGCGATACTAGTGACGTGCCAGGCTGGACCGCGAAGATCGCCGCAGCGTTTCACTCATTCAAGAGTGCTGCGAGTCGTACCTTCCGACGCAAAATAAGGTCGACGCCGTTCCCCGAGAAGGATGGTGGGGTGCCTTTCAACGCCTCAGGCGTCGTCCCAGTGGGTCCCCGCCGCTTCGTCTTCGTCGACAATCATGAATCGGCGTCCTTATTCGAATTCGCGCTCGACGCGGACGATCTACATGTCCAACGGATTCGGCGGCGGCGACTTCTCGGCGTGGCTGAGGGACAGTTGGGCGATCCCGAAGGCCTTACTCGCGTCGACGTGGATGGCGAGACCTTCCTCATCGCCGCGTCGTCGCTTTGTGTCGCGAACGCGGCCGGGTCAGGACAGCGACACATCAACGACGGATTGGTGCGGGTGCGATACACCGCCGACGGCGACCTGCACGCGGAAGCGATGCTCGGATTCCGCTCCTGGTTGCTCTCGCACGAGCCCTCGCTCGCCGAGGCCGGCGCACTGGAACCGGATGCGGGCGGACTGAACATCGAAGGCCTCGCATGGGATCCGCACGTGAACGCACTCCTGTTCGGTCTGCGTGGGCCGGCGAATTCGGGACTGGTCACGGTCATTCGGGTGCCCCTCGATGCCGGCGTGGCCGCCTGGACGACGGCGGCACTCAAGACTCCATCTGTCTTGCACGTACGCATACCGCAACCGACAGTGACGCAGGGGATCCGGGACATCTCCTACGATGAGGAAGCTGGAGACTTCCTGATTCTGCTTGGGCGTTCGCTCTCCCGGGGCGATGAACCTTTTCAGCTCTGCACATGGAACGGCGGTGACAACGTCACGCTCATTGACGTGAAGTTTCATCAGTCCATGAAGCCGGAGGGCGTCACGACGTTCTCGAGCGGCGGCAAGAGGAAGATCCTCCTCGTCGACGACCGCGGTGGCTATGCGGTGGTCAAGGCCCGCAACTGGTGACTCTGATCAGTAGAGGTACAGCTTCGACCCGCCGGGTTCCTGATGGATCCGTGCCCTGCCCGCGGGCGTGATGTCCTCCCCAAACGCTGCACCCATATTCGTCCTGACGCTGGTCAGATTGAAGTAGCCGGTGAAGGCGAGCTCGTCGGCGGCGTCGTCGGGGTCCTGTGGCTTGACGGGGACAATCGAAAATTCTTCGGCATGGTCGGTGTTGCTTGGTGAACAGGTATAGAGATATTTGTGTCCCTGGGGGGTCACCAGCGTGTTGCTGGCGTGAAGCACGCGATCGAAAGCCTGATTAGTCAGAGACCTGCCATTTCCCAGCGTGTTGAAGACCCAGAGATCCGACTTGTCGTTGTCGTCCCTGAAGGGGAGGCGGTACACCTCGAAGTTCACCGGAGGGGCCGCACCCGGCGGAATGCTCTCGGTGTTGCTGGCGTGCATGCATTCACCGGTGCGCTGGTGGAGGACATAAACCGCACTGGCGTCGGGCAGACCCGCACAGATGTAGCCGGCTGATTCCGCCAGCCGTAACTGCTGGCGGACTATCGCGATCTCCGATACGACATTGGACACACCCAAGTGGACGAGTAGCGCCTCCATCTTGTCGATCAGCGGTTTCAGCACCGTCTGCTGGATCTCGCGGGAGAAGATAGTCGCCCGGTACGTCCCCACCTGGTCGATCAATTGCTTACGGCGGGCGGCATCTTTGCGCACGAGCTTGCCGATCAGCCCCTCGCGGCCCAGCTTGAAAGGCCTGTCGGGCTGGAAGGTTTGATCGATGCCCCACGGGATCAATTTGAACTTCACATTGTCCACACCGGGCGTCTCGACGGCAGTCACGTCGTTGTAGATGTAGGTGTTGTTCGTGTTGTCGGCGTAGCCGTCCCAATGCTTCAGATAGAACTCCATTGCATCGAGCTTGATGAACTGCTCCAGATCGAGCACTTGGGCCGCCCCCGCGATCCCGTGGGCAGCGATGTGTTGGTCGGCGAATTTCAAGTCGGCCTTGTTGTCGAACTTGGAGAGGTCCTCCACCGCGATGAAATCCAGGCGTTCTTTGACGAAATCATCGTTATGCTCGATTTCGTACAGGTTGCCCTGCATGTTGCCGTTGAAATTGCGCTCGATGTAGCGCTTCATGATCGGCTCGGCGTTGACGTAGATCCCCGGGCTGTTGACGCCACCTACCCCTTCGCCGACCGGATTTCCATTGACGAACACTCGGACGAAATTGCATCGCGAATGAGGCAGTCCGGCCATCGCGAGCAACGTGTAGCCCAGCGGCTGCCGGATGTATGACCGGTCCTGGATCGAGTTGTTCAGGGTGATGTAGCGAGTCCCGATCAGCGCTTCGGCCTGGGAAACGGTCGCACCACGGAACTTCCCGAAGTCGATGTGCAGGCAAGGCTTGTCGCTGTCGATCGATCCGCAGAACGACTTCTTCTTGACGCCCACATCGGTGAAGGTGGTCCGCGCGGGAAAGTTCGTTCCCGAGATCTCGACGGACGTCGCCTTTCGCCAGGTGTACCTGGAACCGCCGGTCCACTCGAAGTTGCACCTGCCGCCTTTCGGCTGCTCGGTTCGCACCGCGTCCCAATCACCCTGCGGCATAGTGATCTTGATCGTCAGGACGTTGTCAATTGCGTAAAGCGAATCCAGTTTATGTTGCTGCTCGGCGCTCATCGTCATCTCCCCCTGCGGATGTCAGAAATTCTTGCCCCGGTTTCGAGGCGCACGCTGTCTATCGGACGAAAGGAAGGGCTGCATCCACTAACCACTACTGCGTGGACTGTCATGTTCGCCTGCATGCCAGCGCCTTTCGTCGGCCATCCGTTTCGCGACGGCGCGCAGCCGTCGGTTGGCCAAGGCGCGTCGTAATCGTCCCGAGCTCCGTGGAAGTTCGGTGGCGGTGCGGTGAGCATTCGGTGGTGCTCACCCCGTCAGTGTGCACCACCGAATGCTCGGATTTTGGCGATTTCACACGCGACCGCCAGCTATGTCGACGCGATCGGCACCCTCGGCTGGGCCTTAGGTTTGGCCCTCCGGCTCGATCATGTTGCCTGACAGGATTATTCAAAGTCTTCGACCCGAGAAATGGCCATTGTCATCTCCTTTGCGCAAGCCTCCGCGATTGGCGGGACACCGGATTGTCAGCTGTCGAAGTAGTCGTGCCATGAGACCCGGGCCATGCCGGGCGGGGTCGCCGCGCCGGCTGGGGCGAGCATCGCCGGCTGGGGTTCTGCGATCTTCGTGGCGCGGTTATCCCAGTCGTCGCGGAACACGCGCTCGTAGTAAGCGGCGATGTCGCGGTCGCGGATGATCAACCCGGCGTCACGATTACGCAGCACCCCGTCGCCGGACCAGTTGGCGCTGCTGACCAGCACCATCTTTCCGTCCACAACGATGCCCTTGTTGTGGATGTTCGTCTGCTGGCGGAACACAGCCTGGTTGAACCCATGCGTGACCAGCACCCCGACCTTGGCGGCCGCGTCGCGACGGTCGACGATGATCCGCGTGTCGATGTCGTTCCGATTGGTGATCGCCTTGAGCACGTCGAGCATCGCCGTGAAGGGCGCGTCGGCCGCGTCGTCGCTGTAGTTGATGTAGGCGAACTGCATGAAGACCGACCGCTTCGCCGCAGCGAGCAGCGACGTGACCCGGTCGACGTAGTTGTCCGGGGTGAGGACCGGCTGGATCTCGATGGCACCGCCGTCGCTCGGCAAGCTCAGCGGCGCCACCGGTTCGGGCTTGGCCGCCAACGCGGCAGCGTCTAGCACGTCTTCGATCGGAACGAACAGGTCGGGCAGCGCCGCCGCGGCGGCGGGTCTGGGGCGGCCGCGGTCTTCCTCGGCCTCCCGCAGTGACTGCTCGAAGTCGTAGCGGATGTAGGTTTCGAAGACCTTGGCCAGTTGCATGTCGTTGACGACGACATGCCATTCGCGGTTGTACTTGCCGTACATGCCCGCACCGGTTTCGGGATGCTCGACGGGGTCGATGTCGGGTTGGCTTCTCAGTGTCCAGTTGCCGCTGGACAACCAGAAAGCACTCGAGTCCCGAACGGCGACCTTCTCGTGATAGGAGTTGGCGAACCGGCGACCGGAGCCGGTCTGCACGATGGCGTCGTGGAACCGCTGCGCCAGTTTCCGCCTGATTGTCTCGAATGTGTCCGTCTCATCGGGGATCGTCGGGGTGTTGTCCCAATTAACCGTGATGTCAAGGTCTTTCGCCTCAGCCGACTCGATCAGTGTCTTCGCGATGTACGCGGCATTGAAGTCATAAATCGCCACCGAGAGTGTCTTTTTCGCCGCTTTGAGAAATCGTTGCAGGACCGGCCAGCCCGCATCGGGCCCGACGTGGCACAGCAGCGGTCTGGACACAGTGACGGGTTTATCGACCGGATTGCCCTCGATCGGTCTATAGGTGTAGGTGGCCGCCGCGGTCGCGAACCTGTCTGCGGCGGCCGCGTCAAGCTCCTGCAACTGGCGAACCGGGTCGGCCTGCATGACGTGCACCGGGTAGCCGCCGAGCCGGCGAGGCGCGAGCTCCTCGTCGAGGAGATGTGACGGCGGCCTTTTGTGGTTGACCAGCACGATGATCGCCGGCTTGGTGACGAAAGTGCCGTCGACGAGCGGGAATCCGGGCTCCGCGGCGACGAAGCCCGGGATCTTTCGCAGCTCTGAGACGTTGTCATCGATGACCTGCTGAACCTTGCGTTGCGCCTGTTTGGTGAGAACGGCCACGGTCACTCCTACGGTCCGGTGCGTGTCTACGTCAGCGCCTTCATCAGCTCTTTGACGTTGGGCACTCCGGGCCCGGTCACGAGGTCGTAGCCGGGTCCAGCGCTGAAGTCGCCGCTGTTGCCCACCCCGATGTCGCGGAAACACGCTGTTCCCTGCAGTGGGTAAAGGAGCGGATTCAGGAACGGCAGGAACGGTTTTCGTGCCCTGCTGCGCGACTCATTGAGAAGCGCACAGAAGCCGGCCACACCGGTGCACTCCAGCTGGTTCCACCCCTCTCGATCTGCTTTACTGAGGCGCGCGTAGACGCTCGTCCCGTCGTGGGACATTCCGGTCACATCGAATCCCTGGGTCTTAAGCCACTTCACCAGCTTGTCGCGGTCGGCGGCGTTGGGCGCGTAATTCCGCTGCAGCTCGTCGGGAGACGCCACTTCGCCGCGCGCGACGCACTCTTCAAGGTCGGCGGTCTTCTCGGAGGGAATTTCCAGCGAGAACAACACGGTCATCTGCTCCTTACGGGGATCAGGTTCGGCAGCGGCCACTATCAGGCCTCGCGGCGCGTGCCCCGGCTTATCGGGCAGTGGCGTGACACTGTCGTGAAATACCGTGCCTTCGGCCATGACTTTCCCTGTGAGTTGACATATGCCGCCGGCGATACGGCCTGATAACCGGAAGTATGCGCGCAACGAGACAACAGTCACGAGTAGTCCAGTACCTGTTTCAGGCAGCCGCACCTGGAGCCGAAGTCCTCGACGCGGTGTCCTTATCGACTCGATCACCGCAGACCGTGTCCGGGTGTAGGCGGCTATTCGAGACTGGGCGATGCCTGTGAGTGCGGTGACTTGTCGTGACGGAGTGCCTCCAGTCGGACTCGAACCGACTCTGGGCGGATGTCAAGAACGGCGGTCCGGCTTTCTGTTACCAGCGAAAACAGGTGATTGATCGGGAGCATATTGGCTGCAAGACAGCAGATCTGAGCGTTGCCAGTGACCGAACGCGAGGTCGGGAGTGCCTTGGCCTGCGCCGATAGAAAGACGATCAGGCGCGGCTAGCGGCAACGTCGGGTGTGCTGGCAACGAGCAGCCACACCAGAGTCGCCAACCCGGTGAAGACGCCCTGCACGGCGAATAGGAACGCCACGTACTCGTGCCAGCTGGACAACACGTCACCGCATCCCTGGCCATCCCACGGGAGAGTCGAGAGCGCTCCGACCAGGCCTGCCGCCATCACCGTCACGGTGGCCGCGGTCGCAGCGCGCTGGCCGGCGTCGGTCAAAGTCCTTCGGAAGTAGTTGAACTCGATACCGAGGGTCAGCAACAACACCGGCAGCACCTCGACGATCAGTTCGAAGAACACCGGGCTGATCGCTCCCTGGCATAGTTGAGACAGCACCGCCATCTGTTCCGGTATCGGCATTTCGGCGACCTTGTCCGCAGTCGCCGGGTCAAGGGCCCGCACGGCGCGGAGGTCGAAGTAATCTACGAACGCGCTCGCCGCGAGGTAACAGAGCCAGGTCCCAAACACCAGCGGTACGACTGCGCGCACCCGCGCCCAGTCCGTCGGCAATGCCACCCGACGCGCAGTACTGAACAGCGCAAGCGGATCGGCGTTCAGCGACGCCGCCATCGTCAAGCCCATCGCGGCGGCGTAGACGGTCGCGGTCAGCAAGTCGAGACCGATTGCCTCGACGGGGAAGAGTCGAAGTACATCGACGGCGATGAGGATGGCGACACCCGTCCACCACCAGCCCCATAACCGTGGCGCATCGCCGTCGGCCCGGGTGACGACGCCTTTCATCAGCCCGACCAGGCCCAGCACCGCAACGTCCACGACGACCACCGCGACCCGCCATGCGGTTTGGCTTCCGCCGCCGACGACGGGGAACAGGCCGGAAACAAGTTGCTCGCTGTACGAGAACGCGAACAACATGAGGAACACCACTCCGAACACCGCGCGATCGCCGCGCTGGCGCAGTGCGAGTTCAGACATGGTTGGCCTCCGCGGCGACGCGTTGGTCGGGACTGCTGGCCACAAGCAGCCATATCAGCGTTGCCAGCCCCGTAGCCACACCCTGGACTGAGACGACGAAAGTCAGGTACTCGTGCCAATAGCCGAGCACACCGCCACAGCCCGTGTCGGCCCACGGCAGGGTGGACACCGCCAGTGACAGGCCGATCGACATCAGCGCGACGGTCGCCGCAGCGGCTGCGCGCTGAGCGGGCTCGTCGAGAGCGCGCCGAAAGAAGTTGAACTCCACACCGATGGTGAGCAGCAGCAGCGGGATGACCTTGACGACCGTCTGGAAGAACGCTGGGCTGACGGCACCCTCACAAAGGGTGGCCAACGCCCCGAGTTTCTCGGCGATCGGCATTGCGCCGACCTCGGCCGCCATCTCAGGGTCGAGCACCCGCACCGTGTCGAGGTCGAAGAAGTCGTCGAAGGCGGTGGCGGCGATATAGCAAGCGAGCGTACCGATTACGAGCGGAACCACCGCCCGTACTCGTGCCCAATCCGTCGGCTCCGCGGATCGGCGCACCCTGCTGAACAATGTGAGCGGATCGCCGTTGAGCGACACCATCATCAAAATGCCCATGAGCGTGGCGAGGGCAACCGACGACACCAGGTCGATCCACAGCGGATGGCCTTCTGGCAGAAAAACCAAGAACACGTCGACACCAACAATGGCGGCAAACGAGATCCACCACCATCGCCACAGTCGAGGTGCCTCATCGTCGGCGCGGGCGATGGCGCGCTTCAACAGACCCACGACGGCGAGCACCGCCGCGTCGAAGCCGACAAGCCCGATGAGCCATCCCGCGACGTGCTCGTGGCCGGTCGCCTGGAGCACGGCGAACACGAAATCCTCACTGTAGGAAAACGCAAACAGCAGTAGGAACACCACCGCGAGCACTGCTCGGTCGCGTCGATGCCGCGCAAGTACTGCCGAGTGATCGGCGTCCGGTTCGACCTCCAAACGCACCCCTCCACCACTTAGCTCCGCGGACGGCAGCGTCAAATGCCCAGTGCGCTCACGCTAATCGCTCTACTACGCTTTCCATTCGGTTTCGCAAAGAACTCTGCGGGTAGTCGTACGCTCAGCATCAGCCGGTGGCCTGGGTGAACAAGGCACGCGATGTCGTACGGAAGATGAAATCGACAGCGCTGCAATATGTTCGGACTCATACTTCAAGATCGGCGAAAACTGATGGATCAGACGGATATCCGGGTGCGGGTGACGCCGGGTTGAAAAGAGCGCAGGCCTGTCAGCTCGTGATGGTCATGACAACCCACGCAACCAATGTATCGAGCGGATGTTCGATAGCTCGCGAGTTCTAGAAGCCGATGGGCAGACCCGCGTAGTTCTCCGCCAGACCCGCCGCGCCTGCCTCGCTCGACGTGACCCAATGCAGCTGGGAGAGCTGCAGCTGCTCGTCGAACGGGTCCTCACCCTGATGCAACATTGTGGTCATCCACCACGAGAAGTGGGTACACCGCCAGACGCGCCGGAGTGCGGTATCGGAGTAGCCGTCGGCGAGCCGGTGGTTGTCCTTGCGAACGAGGTCGACCACGGCCGGAGCGAGCAGGGCGACGTCGGCGACGGCGAGGTTGAGACCCTTGGCGCCGGTCGGCGGGACGATGTGGGCGGCGTCGCCAGCCAGGAACAGGCGGCCGTGCCGCATCGGGGTCTGCACGAACGACCGCATCGGCAGCACGCTCTTGTCGGTTATCGGCCCGGTGGTGAGCTCCCAGCCGTCCTGGCCGTGGCCCAGTCGAGTCGCCAGCGCTTCCCAGATCCGGTCGTCGGACCAGTCTTCGGGTTCGGTGCCGTTCGGCACCTGCAGGTAGAAGCGGGAGACCGTCGCGGACCGCATCGAATGCAATGCGAACCCGTCGCCGTGCCAGGCATAGATCAGCTCGTCGGTCGACGGGGCGACGTCGGCGAGGATTCCGAACCATGAGTACGGGTAGACCCTCTCCCAGTGCCGGCGGACGTGCGGCGGCACGTGTTCGCGACTGGGCCCAAACGACCCATCGCAGCCGACGACGACTTTTGCTCTGACTTTCCGCTCGCGCCCGTCGGCGTCGGTGAATGTCACCGAGGGGTGGTCGGTATCAAGGTCGTGCAGTGCAGTGTCGGCGACCTCGTAGTGGATCTCCTGGCCGGCCGCGGTCCGCGCGTCGATCAGGTCCTTTTGCACCTCGGTCTGCCCGTAGACCCAGACCGAGCGGCCGGTCAAATCGACGAAGTCGATGTGGTGGCGCTGGTTGGGCCACTGCAGGTAGATACCGCGGTGCCGGTCGCCCTCGCGCTCCAGCCGCTCGCCCAGCCCGCAACGCCGGAGCAGGTCGACCGTGGACTGCTCGAGGATGCCGGCGCGGATCCGGGACGCGACGTATTCTTCCGAGCGGGTTTCCAGCACTACCGACTCGACGCCGTCCGCGGCGAGCAGGTGCGAGAGAAGCATTCCGGCGGGGCCCGCTCCGATGATCGCCACTTGGGCCTGCAAGTCGGTATCGGCCATGGTTTCACTCAAGCGTCCGGACTCTATTCGTGCTACGCGCTGCTTCCACTGGCTGGAATTCCCAGAATCGCGCGGCCGATACCATGCGCCGCCACCTGGAGCGCGGCGACGAGCTTCGGTTTCTCCCGCTTGAGACTGGATACGACCAAGCCAAGCGAGGCCACCACATCGTCGTGGCGCCGGATGGGCACTGCGACCGAGCATGCGCCGAGACTCATCTCTTCGACCGTTGTGGCGTACTCGTCACGCAGCACCTGTGCCAGCTGACGGCTCAACTGTCCCGGCTGGGTGATGGTGTACGGCGTGATCCGTGACAGCTCGGCCAGCACCCGGTGCTGCACGTCGACGGGCGCGTGTGCAAGGAGCACCTTGCCGACTCCGGTGGCATACATCGGCAGCCGGGAACCGACGGTGCTCACGATCGGCACCGACGCGTGACCGCGCACCCGGTCCAGATAGAGCACCTCGTGGCCGTCTCGGACGGCGAGGTGCACGGTGGCGAGGGTGGCGCCATACAGGTCATGCAGATACGGCGACGCAATCTCGACCAGCCCGGCCTGCAGCGGTGCGAGCAGCCCGAGGTCCCACAGGCGCCGCCCGATGACGTATTGACCGGAAGTGTCGCGATCCAGCGCGCCCCACCCGGCCAGCTCACCGACCAGGCGATGGGCGGTTGGTAGCGGCAGGTCGGCACGTGCCGCGAGCTCGGTGAGCGCGAGCCGTCGGTGATCCTCATCGAACGCATCCAGCAGGGCGAGAACCCGGCTGGTCACCGAGGCGCCGGGGTGGGACGAGTTGCCGGCCATGCATGGAAGTCTTCCACTCACCGGAACCCCGCGCTGCGGGTCGAACGTCAGTCGACGGCGTTCACGTGCGCCGGAACTGTAGCCAGAGTGAGCACGGCGAGGACGGCCGCCAGCGTGAATGCGTAGAAACCCCACGGGTAAGCGACCCCGGCCGTCACCAGTGTGCCGCCGAGCGAGGGGCCCACGATCGCTCCCACCCGTCCGACCCCGGCCGCCACGCCTAGAGCGGTGCCGCGGATCTCGGGTGGGTAGAGGTGACCGACGAACGCATAGACCAGTACCTGGGCGCTGAACACGAAGATGCCCGTCAGCAGTACCGCGGCGTACACGAGAAGTCGGCTCTCCATCCTGATCGAGAGGAGCGCCAAGAAGACCGCGGCAAGTGTGAACCAGGCGAGCACAGCGGGCTTGTTGCCACGGGTGTCCGAGAAGTGGCCCGCGACGAGCAGGCCGATCACCGCACCGACGTTGAGGACCAGGATCAGGGTGGTGCCCTGCTGAATCGAATAGCCGGCGTCGCGCATGATCGTCGGCAGCCAGGTGTTGAGTCCGTACACGAGCAGCAAACCCATGAACGACGCCACGCAGAGGCCGATGCTGATCCGGAGGTAGCGGCCCTTGACGACGTCGGCGCTGCGAGCGAGGGTCCCCGCCGCGGACCGGTCGCGGCGCTCGACCGCACGGAGGTATGCCGCGGACTCTGGCAGCTTCGCCCACATGAATGGGAGCGTCAGTAGGCCCAGTGCGCCGCCGACCACGAACATCGACCGCCAGCCGTAGTCCTCGACCATCCACAGCGCCAGCAACGCGGAGAGCACGGCCCCCACGTGGTAGCCGGTCATCATCCGGGTGATCGCCGAGCCGCCGCGGCCGGTCGGCGCGTGCTCGCTCATGAACGCGAGTGCCGTCGGCAGACAGCCGCCGAGGCCGAGCCCGGCCAGGAAACGGAAGGTCGTGAACTGGCCAACGCTCTGCGCGAGGCCGGTCGCGGTTGTGAAGAGCGAGAAGATGGCGACGCTGGTGATAAGGCTCTTGCGCCGACCGAACCGGTCGGTCAGCGGCCCGACCAGGACGGCGCCAATGCCCATGCCGACCAAGCCCAGCGTGGAGGCCGTGGTGATTGTGGGCCCGGTGAAACCGAGCGCCCCGGACTCGAGGAGGGTCGGGATGACGACGCCGAGGACGACGAGGTCATAGCCGTCGAGGGCGACCGCTACCCAGCAGAGCAGGACGGGCCAGAAGTCGGCCGCGCGGGATGCGCCGGCGGTCTGCGCGGCCCGCGGGAGATGCGTGGACATCGTGATTCGCTCCTTGCCGAGAATCGTGTGGGAACGGATTGCCGCGTGGACCCACCTTCACACCGGCCGGCGGACACTTCGAACATCAGCTTCCACTGAACGGAAGCAGATGCGACCTCAGGTCCCCAGCCGGCGGTGTCACTTACAGCAGGTTCGCCGCGCTCAGTTGATCCCGCGCACCACCAGCATCGGCACCCAGCACGCGCAACATGTTGGCGGCGGTCGAGCCGAGAAAGAGGCGTTGGGGCAACACACTGAAGGGGCTCGAACCGACCAGGTCCCCGTCATGCCACTGGAGCTTTCGGACCCGCCTCCTCGATCGTCGGACCGTCGACTATGGCCGAGTTCACCGGAAACTTTCCGGGCCGCCCATTTTGGAGGTCTCCAAGGCTTGCTGGGCGCGCACGAGCGCACGCTCGCGAACGGCGTCTTGATCGCCGCGAAGCGCACCGAACGTCGGGTCAGGCGCCCGTGCTTTCCGACGATCACCGAGGCGTGGCTTCGCCTTTTGGGGGCGTACCGGAATACCCGCGCCGCTTAGGTGGCGCCGCGACTGCGGTATCAATGAGGACTTCTGCCGCGGACCGTGCATGAATCAACGCCGCTGTGTCGTTGAGCGAGGTCGCCAGCGCCAGGGCACCCTCGAAGAGCACCGCGAGCTGGTGACCCAGCTGGTACGGATCTCTCGCGCCGACTTGTGCGGCAGCGTCGGTCAGGCGCGCGATGAATTGCAACTTGTGCTCGTGCACGATGTCGTGAACGCTGGGCATTTCGTCAGCCGCCTCGACGGCCGCGTTGTGGAAGGGGCAGCCACGGAAGCGGTCAGCTGGTGGGCTGTCGAAAATTGCCAAGAGGCGGTTGCGTGGGGTTGCGCCGGGGGTGAAAAGGGCCTGCTCCATGGGGATCCCGCCGGTGTCGTCGATGCGACGAAGATACTGCTCAACCAGGTCGGTCTTGCCCGAGAACTGCTGATACATCGTGCGCTTTGACACGCGCGCCTGCTCTGCGATGCGTTCCACACCCGTCGCGTGGATGCCTTTGCAGTAGAAGAGGGATCGGGCGGCGGACAGAAGCCTTTCTCGCGCGTTGGGGCTGTGCAAAGCCGAATCGGTGTTCCTACCGCTCATAGCCGACAGTATACCGATCGGTATTTATATTCGTAAATAACCTTTCTAGCAGAGTGTCTTGGAATACCGATCGGTTTACAGAGGTTGGATCGAGGATCAGCACAGGCATCCGCGAGCGGAAAGGTTACAAAGATGACCACCAAGAACGACTTGTTCCTTGTCACCGGCG
>DASQCE010000110.1:0-2962 GCA_035634855.1 Mycobacterium sp. | reverse complement strand
TTTTGCCTACTGTGCGTCCCACGCGGCAGCGAAGTCCTCGGCGTCGATATGGGTGTCAGACGATTTAGCAATGGCGAGGTGATTAACGGTGCACTGGGACGAAGAAGTCGACGTGGTGAGCACCGGCTCCGGAATCGCCGGATTGGCGCACGCCGTGGCGGTCGTGGACATGGGCGGTGCAGTTTTCGTCGCGGATTCACGCGGTGATATCGAACCAAGCGGGACATCGGTCGCGGTCCGGTCCCGTGTCGATCGGCTGCACTGGCTCGACGCGGATGTTCGGGACCCGGAAACCAACGAGTACTTCGCGGCCCTGTCATCCGACCTTGGCCCGCTGACCCGGTCCGCACGGGACGTCGACTTGCCGATCAGGGTGGTGGACCACGCCGAGCCGGTCGACCCGCGCGGTGTGGTCGCGCCGTTCGTCGGCGCGCGACTGCGGGATTGGGCCGCACGTTGCCTGGTGTCGCCGTACGGCTACCTCTACACCCGTGTGTCCAATTGGCCCTCAACCACGCTGCGCACCGTCGACGGTGACTCGCTTGAGGTCGCCGAAATCGGCTCGATCACACCCGATCCCGCCAACGTCAGTGGCTCTGTCCTGGATTGGCTCAATGCACAGGCGCGAGACCGGGGCATCGAAGCCCATCGCGCCACCTCGCTACAGCGCATCGTTTTCGAGGAGGGCGATGCGGTGGGGGCCGTGTTCGCGACGCCGGACGGCCCATTGGCGGTTCGTGCCCGCCACGGTGTGAATGTCACCAGCGGTCGGCCGCTGGCCGGCATGGCCGCGGAGCAGCCTCTACCTGTCGACGGCGGCACACTGCGTGTCGGCCTGGTGGGTCGGACCGCCAGCCGCTTCGGTCGCATCGAGCTGCTGACTTCCGAACCGCTCACCAGGGGCGCCGCATCCAACTGCAGTCTGGTCAACCGTCAGTTGCATGCGAACCTGCACGAGACCCACAGCCACCTACAGACTTGGCGCTGCGGAAAAGTCAACGGGTATCCGTCCCCTGGCCAATAGGGCCTCCATCGCGTCGCCGACGACGGGGCGCGACAAAAGGAATCCTTGCGCCCGGTAACAGCCATGGCGCAGCAGCGTCAGCGCGGCGGTCTGGGTCTCAACTCCCTCGGCAACCAGCTCCAGGCCGAACGCCTCCGCCAGCGCGATGATCGCCCTCACGATCGCGAGATCGCCGGGATTGGAGCCAAGGTCGCGGACGAACCCCCTGTCGATCTTGAGTGTGTCGACGGGAAGCGATTTCAGGTGCGACAGCACGCTATACCCCGTGCCGAAATCATCGATCGCGACCTGGACGCCGACCTCCTTGAGTCCGGCGAGCGTGATCCGTGTGGTCTCGATGTCTTGAACCACAACGCTTTCGGTGATCTCCAAACATACCGACCTGCCGACGAGACCGTATTCCCCAATTATGCTGGCGACCGATTCGACGAAGCCATCGGTCACCAACTGAACCGGCGACACGTTGATGCGCAGCACCGTGTCGTTTCCCACGCCGTGCGAGCGCCAACGCGCGAACTCCGCGCACGCCGACCGCATCACCCAACGGCCCAATTCCCCTGCCAAGTTTATCGATTCGGCCACGCCGATGAACGAGTCAGGTGATAGAAGTCCGCGGGTGGGATGCTCCCAACGCACCAGCGCCTCGGCGGCCAGAATGTCGCCGGTGCGCATGTCGACCTCGGGCAGATAGTGCAACAGCAATGAGCCGGTTTCGATCACACTCTGCAGATGAAGCTCGATGTCGTTGCGGAACTCACTTTCCAGCGACATGTCGTCGGAAAATACCGCGACCTTGTTGCCGCCGGAGTTTTTGGCGGTGAGTACCGCCTGATCCGCACGGCGAAGCAGGTCTGACGTCGTGTCATGACCCGGAGCGCCAAGTGCCACACCGATGCTCACCGTGCGTGTCAGCATCTCGCCGTCGATGGCCACTCGTTCGCACAGTGTCGACTGCAGGCGATAGGCCAGCGCCTCCGCGGTATCGGCATCCATCGGCGTCGCCGGTACAACAACGAACTCGTCGCCACCGAGTCGGGCGATGAGGTTCGGGCCACCGGCACCTTCGCGCAGGCGTTCGGCAAGGACGCGGATGAACCAGTCGCCGGCGGTGTGGCCGAGATAGTCGTTGATCGCCTTCAACCGGTCCAGGTCGAAGAACAACGTCGATACCGGCCCCGGCTGGCCAGCGGCGAGTCTCGCGTCGAGGTGTGCCAGCAACGCGCGGCGATTGTGCAGTCCCGTCAGGTCGTCATGTTCGGCGAGGTGCCGCAGCTGTTCCTCGGCGAGCACGCGGGCCTGCACCTGCGCGAACAGCGAGCCGATCGCCTCGAGCGCATTGACCTCCTCGGCGGTCCACTCCCTGTCGCCGATCTTCACAAAACCGAGCACGCCTGTAGTGACGTCGCCCGACACCAGCGGGGCGGCCGCCATCGACGTGGCCGGAATGTGGCGGCCCTCCTCGATTCGGCGCTGATAGTCGTCGGTGGCCGGCTCCGGACGAAACACCATCGGCTTCTTCCCGTGCTCCGACTGCGCGAAGACCGGGTCGGCTTCGGCGAAGTAGACGACCCCCAGCGGGTCGGGATCTGGTATGTCCGGTCGGGTCGGCCACTCGGCGACCAACTTCGACGCGCGGATCTCGTGATCGTTGTAGCGCAGGAAGCTGAAATCCACGCCGAAATAGGCGACTAGATCGGCCAGCACTTCTTGGCTCACCTGAACCGCGGTGGCCGCATTCGCCGCCATCAATTGGGTCGCGACCGCGGTCACGACCAGATCCAGGCTGCGCGGGACGTTCTTCTCGGACATTTGTTGTCAGGGTAGTGCTGGCCGGCGTCGTACGAAGGCCCGTCGACGACTGCGGACCGATGCAGGGGGAGCCTGGGCGAGTCTCAGCACCAGTACCTGCGCTTCGTGGGGCGCGGTGTGGGCCAGCGC
>DASQCE010000109.1:0-19378 GCA_035634855.1 Mycobacterium sp. | reverse complement strand
CGGTCAGGCCGCCAACGCGTTGACGACGGCTTCGGCCTGTGTTCGTTCGGTGTAGAGGCGCCACAGTGTTTCGGCGAGTTCGTCGGGATTCAGCGTGGCCACATCGACGCTGCCAAACAGCTCCGGGTTTGCCTGCATCGCCTGATAGATGTCACCGCGGTCCATCAGGCCGCCGATGGTGATGGTGCCGGCATAGATCCCCTTCGGTTGCAGAGCCGCGTGCAGGGTGATCGCGTAATTGCGCAGTGCCGCGGAGGTCAGGGCCAATCCGCCAAGCGGTGGCATCGGCACGACGCTGCTGAGACCGCCGGCGAACAACAGTCCGCCGTCGCCGCGTTCGGTGAACTCGGGAAGCAAGAGTGAGGCGAAGTCGACCGCGGGCACGACTTCCCGTAGCGCGGACTCGGCATCGGCGGCGGCGAGCGTGGTGATGTCGCCCGCCAGCGACATCATTGCGGCCGGCCCGTAATAACCGACGTCGATGCGGCCGAAATGCTTACGCACGGCGTCGACCGCGGCACGCAGTTGCACTGGGTCAGCGGCATCGGCAGTGAATGCGGCCGCCTCAACATCGGCGGCATCCAGCGCTTGGAGATAGTCGGCATGCCGGTCGGCGCTGCGGGAAATCAACGCGACCGCGTAGCCCTCCTTGCCGAATCGCTGTGCGACGGACATGCCGAGCCCTGGGCCAACGCCGACTACGAGAATCACGGGAGCGTAAGTTGAGGTCATACTCAACTTAATATCAGAATTTGAGCACGTCCTCAACTTAGCTAGAATGAGCTGGTGGCGACATTGCGAGCAGATGCTCTGCGGAACCGTCAGCAGTTGACGACGGCCGCCGCTGAGTTGTTCGCCGAGCGCGGCGTCGACGTGCCGCTCGACGAGATCGCTCGCCGCGCCGGCGTCAGCATCGGCACGCTGTACAACCATTTCCCGAACCGCGGGGCCCTGCTCGACGCGGTGCTGCCCGACTGGGGGGCCGAGGTCGACCGGCTGGCCGGGGCGGCCTTGACTGACCCCGATCCATGGCGTGGCTTCGCCGCCTTCATCGATGGGCTGTTCGCCCTGCAGGCAGGCAATCGCTCGATGAACGACGCGATCGCGCGTACACCCGTCGGCCCGGTGGACATCGTCGCCGAATGCGGACGCACCGGGGGAGTGTTGGAGTCGGTTGTGAACCGGGCCAGGGCAGCGGGCGTGCTTCGGCCGGACTTCGGCGCTGGGGATCTGGCCATCATTATCGGCGCGATGTCGAAAGTCATCGCCATGTCGAACGGTGACGACGTGGTCTGGCGCCGTCACCTCGGTTTCGTTCTGGACGGCCTGCGCGCCTAGAGGACCGCGCGTACCGCCTGTTCAAAGCCAACGACGTGCTCGGACGCCAGCTTGGCCGCCAGGTCGGCATCACCGTCGATGATCGCCCGCAGCAGCGCAACATGTTCGGTGATGTGCTCGCCGACATTCGACAGCCGGTCGAGGAACAGACACCAGATGCGGGTCGCGTGGGCGTCCTGGCACACCAGCACGTCCTCCAGATACGGGTTGCCGGATGCCTTGTAGATCGCAGTGTGCACCCGCACGTCGAACCGCAAGAGGGCACGAGGGTCGTCGTTTGGGTCGAGCTTGGCGATCTCGTCGGCGAGTTCCGACAGCTTTACCCGGGTTTCCAGCGGGGCACTGCTCGCGGCTCGGGCAGCGACGACCGGCTCGAGTTGCCTTCGGATCTCCTGGATGTGCGCCAGGTCGGTGATGTCGACCGTAGTTGCGAAGGTGCCGCGGCGCGGATACGCGATGACCAGCCGGTCGCGCTCAAGCCGCTTGAGCGCCTCGCGCACCGGGGTGCGTCCGAACCCCAGCTGACGCGCCAGACCCTCGTCGTTGATCGGCTCACTGGGGCGAATGTCGAGCATGATGAGCCGCTCGCGAATGATCTGATACGCAAGGTCGGCGTTGGACAGGGTGGCGCCCTCGCCGGTCTCGGCCAGCTCCACGCTCATCGTTCGTCTCCCGTCCGATTGACTCTTGACCGCGCGTATCAAAGTACCATACTGTGGCCCACAACTGATATATCAGTTATTCAACGACTGTTCGATGGAGAGCCACGTGAGTCCACAGGCACCGGGCGCGCACCAGCCCGATCATCCCGACTTCCTATGGCGCAATCCGGAGCCCAAGCGGTCATACGACGTCGTGATCATCGGCGGCGGAGGGCACGGCCTGGCGACCGCCCATTATCTCGTGAAGAACCACGGCATCACGAACGTCGCTGTGCTCGAGAAGGGCTGGCTCGCCGGCGGCAACATGGCCCGCAATACGACCCTGATCCGGTCGAACTATCTATGGGACGAGAGTTCGCGGATCTATGAACACTCTCTGAAGCTGTGGGAGGGCCTCGAGGACGACCTCGGCTACCCGATCCTGTTCAGCCAGCGCGGCGTGCTGAACCTCGCACACAGTCTGCAGGACGTCCGCGACAGCGTGCGCCGGGTGGAGGCCAACGTGCTCAACGGCGTCGACGCCGAGTGGCTGGACCCGGACGAGGTGAAAAAGCTCTGCCCGATCGTTAACATCTCGTCCGACATTCGCTACCCGGTGCTCGGGGCGACCTACCAGCCCCGCGCGGGCATCGCCAAACACGACTATGTCGCTTGGGGTTTCGCTCGACGTGCCGATGCGGCCGGCGTGGATCTCCTGCAGGGGTGCGAGGTCACCGGGTTTGTCACCGACGGCGACCGCGTGACCGGTGTGCGCACTACGCTTGGCGACATCGCGGCCGGGCAGGTCGCGATGTGCGCGGCCGGGCACACGTCGGTGCTCACCGACATGCTTGGATTCCGGGTGCCCCTGCAGAGCCACCCTCTGCAGGCGCTGGTATCCGAACTCCTCGAGCCCGTCCACCCGACGATCGTGATGTCCAACGCCGTGCACGTCTATGTGTCGCAGGCGCACAAGGGCGAACTGGTGATGGGTGCAGGCATCGACTCGTACAACGGCTATGGGCAGCGCGGCGCCTTCCACATCATCGAGCGGCAGATGGCCGCGGCCGTCGAGCTGTTTCCGATCTTCGCGCGGGCGCATCTGCTGCGCACCTGGGGCGGGATCGTCGACGTCACCCCGGACGCCTCGCCGATCATCGGCCGCACCCCGTACCGCAACCTGTACCTCAACTGTGGTTGGGGCACAGGCGGATTCAAGGCCACACCCGGCATCGGATGGTGTCTGGCCGACACCATCGCCCGCGACGAGCCACACCGGTACGTGGCTCCGTTCAACCTGGACCGTTTCGTGACAGGGGCGCTGGTCGACGAACACGGCGCCGCCGCGGTCGCGCACTGAATCGTTCAACACGTCAAAAAGCTGGAGCAACAATGCAACTCATCGAATGCCCGTGGTGCGGGCCCCGGGAAGAGACCGAATTCCACTACGGTGGGCAGGCGCACGTCGCCTACCCAGAAGGCCCGGCCGCACTGACTGACGAGCAGTGGGCACACTACGTGTTCTTCCGGGCAAATCCCAAAGGCAAGTTCGCCGAGCGGTGGGTTCACAGCGCCGGATGCCGCCGCTGGTTCAACGCCGTACGTGACACCGCCACCTACCGATTCGACGGCGTCTACCGTATGGGCGAGCCGAAGCCGGTGATCTCGTGACCGCGCCGTACCGCACCCCAGCGGGTGGCCGCATCGACCGCGGCACCCGTCAAGAATTCACCTTCGACGGCCGAACCTTCACCGGCCACCGCGGTGACACGCTGGCCTCGGCGCTGCTGGCGCACGGCGTGCACAAGATCGCGACGAGCGTCAAACTCGGTCGCCCGCGCGGCATTTCGGCGGCATGGGCGGAGGACACCGGCGGGCTGGTGCAGATCGAGGCGCCGTTCCCGGAGCCGATGCTGCTGGCCTCGACGGTCGAACTGCACGACGGGCTCGCCGCCCGCGGCATTCCCGGGCAGGGCCGCCTGGCCGATATCGCCGACTCCGCCCGCTACGACGCCGTGCATGCGCACGCCGACGTACTCGTCATCGGCGCCGGCCCCGCGGGGCTGAAGGCGGCGCTGACCGCCGCGCGAGCGGGCGCCCGGGTGGTGTTGGTCGACGAGCAGTCCGAGGCCGGTGGTTCGCTGCTCGGCGGTGGCGATCGCATCGGCGGCGCCGATGCCATCGAATGGGTTCAGGAGACCGTCGCCGAGCTGGCGACGTACCCCGAAGTGCGACACCTGCAGCGCACCACCGCGTTCGGTCACTACGACGACGGCTTCGTGCTGGCCCTCGAGCGGCGCACCGACCACCTTGGCAACGCCGCCCCGGCCCGGCTGTCCCGTCAGCGGGTATGGCGGATCCGCGCTCGCCACGTGCTCGTCGCGACCGGCGCTCATGAGCGCCCCATCGTGTTCGCCGACAATGACCGACCCGGAATCATGTTGGCGCACAGCGCCAGGACATTCCTGCATCGCTACGGTGTGGTGGTCGGACGCGCGGCGGTGGTGTTCACCACCAACGACAGTGCTTACGCGGCGGCGTTCGACCTCACCGACGCGGGCGTGCGGATCGAGGCGATCGTCGATGCCCGCGACCGAGTGTCCGACGCCCTGCGGCACGAGTGCGACCGACGGAGTATCCCGTTGCGTGCGGGCGCGGTGGTAGCCGGCACGCGGGGCGACGAACGCATCAAGCTTGCTTTGGTGGCGGACTTCGACGGTGTGAATGTCGGTCCTGCTGAAGCTGTTTCGTGTGACGTGCTGCTGGTGAGCGGTGGCTGGAATCCGGCGGTACACCTGTTCAGTCAGGCTCGTGGTGTACTGCGCTACGACGCGGCGCTTGGCGGCTTCGTCCCTGGCGAGCACCTCGCCGGGCTGAGCGTTGCGGGCGCGGCCAATGGCGTCATGAACCTGGCCGGTTGCCTGCGCGAAGGCCGCAACGCCGCGGAAGCGGCGCTTTCTGAACTCGGTCTGGCGTCCGGTGATTCCGCCCCGCTGCCCGACGTCCAGCTCGCCGAGACCTCGCCGGGTCTGGTGCTGTGGCGGGTGCCCGGCCGCGAGCAGGATCAGTTCGTCGACGTGCAGCGCGACGCCACGGTCGCGGACGTGGCGCGCGCGGTTGGCGCCGGCATGCGGTCGGTTGAACACATCAAGCGCTACACCACCATCGGGACCGCGCACGATCAGGGCAAGACGTCAGGGGTGATCGCCTCCGGCATCACTGCCGAACTGCTCGGCCTACCCATCGAAGCGTTGGGCACCACGACATTTCGGCCGCCTTACACCCCGGTCGCGTTCGCCGCGCTGGCGGGGCGCGATCGTGGCGCGCTGTTCGACCCGGTGCGCACCACGGCGCTGCACGACTGGCACGTCGCGCAGGGCGCCGTGTTCGAGGACGTCGGGCAGTGGAAGCGTCCGCGTCATTACCCTCTGGGCGGCGGGGCCGCCCTGGAAAGTATGGACGCCGCGGTGTTGCGTGAATGCGCGGCGACGCGCACCGGTGTCGGCATTCTCGATGGCTCCACACTCGGCAAGATCGACGTGCAGGGCCGCGACGCCGCCGAGCTGCTGGACCGGATCTACACCAACCTCATGAGCAGTCTGAAGGTCGGCTCGATCCGGTACGGCGTGATGTGCGGCGTCGACGGAATGGTGATCGACGACGGCACCGTGCTGCGGCTGGCCGAGGACCGCTTTCTCGTCTACACCACCACCGGCGGGGCGGCCAAGATTCTCGACTGGATGGAGGAGTGGCTGCAGACCGAGTGGCCGCAGTTGCAGGTCAGGCTCACCTCGGTGACCGACCACTGGGCGACGTTCCCGGTGGTCGGCCCGCGGTCCCGCGATGTGATCGGGGCGGTGTTCGGCGACCTGGACGTGTCCAACGAGGCCTTCCCGTTCATGACATGGCGCGATACCAGCCTCGACGGGGTTCCCGTCCGGGTGGCGCGGGTGAGCTTCTCCGGTGAACTCGCGTTCGAGGTGAACGTGAACGCCTGGTACGCGCCTGCTCTGTGGGAGCGCCTGCTGGAGGCCGGCCGCCCCTACGGCATCACCCCGTACGGTACCGAGACCATGCATGTGCTGCGCGCTGAGAAGGGCTACCCGATCATCGGGCAGGACACCGACGGCACCGTCACCCCGCACGATCTCGGCATGGCGTGGGCGGTGTCGAAGAAGAAGCCCGATTTCATCGGCAAGCGTTCGTTCAGTCGGGCCGAGAACCAGAATCCGTTGCGCAAGCAGCTCGTCGGGCTGTTGCCGGTCGACCGGCTCACGCGACTTCCGGAGGGCTCACAGATCGTCGAGTTCTGTACGGACGACGCGCTTCCGCCGCCACCGGTTCCCATGCTGGGTCACGTCACATCGAGCTACCGCAGCGCCGAGCTCGGTCGCACCTTCGCGCTGGCGCTGGTCAAGGCGGGCCAGTCCCGGATCGGCGAGACGCTGCATGTGCCCGTCGACGGAACGTTGGTGCCGGTGGAGGTCACCGGTTCGGTGCTTGTCGACCCGGAAGGAGCGCGCCGCGATGGCTGACACATTGGAACGCACGAGCCCACTGCAGCCTTGGGCCGCACAATTTGCGCGGCTGCCGAATTCGGTTGCGATCGTTGAGGAACCGTTCGTCACGATGGTCGACCTGCGTGTGGACCCGTCAGGGCCCGGTGGGCCGGCAGCGGCAGAGCTGCTCGGTGTCGAGCTGCCAATTGCGGCGTCCACCTACGCGAAAAACAGTGACACCACGGTGATCTGGCTGGGTCCAGACGAGTGGCTGGTGACCGGCACCGCGCTGGCCGGGCACGAGTTGGAAGCACGGCTCCGAGAGGCGGTCGCCCCGCACGGCGGCGTCGCGATCGACGTGTCCGGGCAGCGCACCACGCTCAGGTTAGGCGGCCCCCATAGCCGCGACGTGCTGGCCAAGGGCTGCGCGCTGGATCTGCATCCGCGGGCCTTCGGCGAGGGGACCGCCGCGCAGACGATGCTCGGCCAAGCCGGCGTCATCCTGTTGGCGGTCAATGGAACCGGTGCCGACTATCGCATCCTCGTGCGCTCGTCTTTCGTCCGGTATCTAGCCGACTGGCTGCTCGACGCGGTCGGGGAGTACGCGACGGGCGAACGGTGATCTGATGTACCCTGACGGTCGACTGACATGTCAGTGTCAGTAAGGGGTCGAAAGGGTCCTCCGGTGTCGACACCGCGACGCGCAGCAGGCAAGCCGGCCGTAGGCAGTCAACTGCTATCCGATCTGGCGTATGAGGCGATCCGCGACAAGCTGGTGCATCTCGACATCGCGCCCGGTGACGCCATCGACGAGGCCCAGCTGGCAGCGGAACTCGGGCTCGGTCGTACGCCGGTGCGCGACGCGATCAAGCGGCTTGCCTACCAGAAGCTGGTGGTCGTCTATCCGCGCAGCGGAAGCTACGCGGCGCAGATCGATGTCGCGGATCTCGCGTCGCTATGCGACATTCGTGAGCGGTTGGAAGGCCTGGCCGCCGAGCGAGCCGCCAGCGAGGCCCGCTACGACGAGCGTCAGGAGCTGAGCCGGCTGCTCGACGAACTCGAAGGTGACTGTCTGCCAAGCCGACTGCTCGAACTCGACACGGCCGCGCATCGCGCGGTGCACCGGCTGTCGCACAACCAATACCTTTACGACACCCTGACCCAGACCCTGGATCTGTCACTGCGGATTTGGAACCTGGCCCGTGAGCGCCTGCCGCACCTGGAGCACCATGTGCACGGCCAGGTGGCCATACTGCGGGCCATCCTCGATCGCGACCCGGCGAAGGCCCGCGAACTCGCCGAACGCCACGTGCGCGAGTTCGAGGACGAGGTCAAGGAGATGTTCTGAGTCGATTCGAACCTTCCGCTGTGACAGCCTGAATACCGGACCACCCGGTCAGGTGAAAATGCCTATTGGTCACTGTTGGCCGGGGTTCGGGACGGACCGACATGGATCGAGGGATTCGACCGCTCAACGTCACGCTGCTGACGCTCCTAGCGGTGGCCACAATCAGTGGCGTCGTCGCGTTCGGGGTGGGGTTCTCGGGTCCCGCGCGCTGGGTCATCGCCGTGCACGGGGCTGCCGGATTGGGCCTGCTGCTGCTCGCCCCGGCCAAGATCCGCCTCGCGCGCCGGGGCCTTCGGCGGCCCGGACGATCGCGGAAGGTGATCAGCCTGACGTTCACAGTCCTCGTGCTCGCGGCGATCGGAAGTGGGCTGCTACACGCGGTAGGCGGATGGCGGCCCTACCTTGGGCTGCTCCCGATGCAGCTCCACGTCGGCGCGGCGGTCGGGGCGGCGGCGCTGCTTATTGCGCATATCGTGATGCATCACCGGAGCGCCCGTCGGCGGTGGCGGCCATTGCTGCGCCGCACCGACCTGACGCGACGGCGAGCGCTGGTCGGCACAGGGGTCGTCGCGGGCTCAGCGGCGCTGTGGGTGATCGCGCCGGGTTTGCCGCGTCGCGCGACCGGATCGCACGAGGTCGGCTCGGGGAACATTGCGATCGTTCCCGTCACGCAATGGATGTTCGACTCGGTGCCCCAGATCGAGCCTGCAGCCTGGCGCCTCCGAACCCCGGACAGATCGTTCGACCTGGCCGCCATCGCCGCGCTCCCGCAGAGCACTGTGCGCGCCGTGCTCGACTGCACCGGCGGTTGGTTCACCGAGCAGGAGTGGCGCGGGGTGCCGCTCTCGGCGCTCGGGTTGCCGCAGGGTGCGTCGATCGAGGTCGTGTCGACCACCGGCTACCGCCGCCGTTTCCCCGCACACGAGGCCGGGACGCTGCTGCTGGCAACGCATGCCTCGGGCCGTCCGCTCTCGCGCGGCCACGGCGGCCCGGCCCGGATCGTCGCACCGGGGCGGCGCGGGTTCTGGTGGGTGAAGTGGGTGGCGTCCATCGATGTGGTCGACGAGCCGTGGTGGTGGCAGCCGCCGTTCCCCCTGCAATAACGCGAAATCGCCTCACAGCGCCAGGCACAGCCGGAACGCGTCGTACACAGCCGCGTGAATGTTGCGGCTGGCCACCGCATCTCCGATCCGGAACAGCTGATAGCGACCGTCCGGATTGCGCTGCACCTTTTGCGGGCGCAGGTCGAGCAGCGCCTGCTGGTCCACCTCGCCGAGATTCGATGATCCGGGGACCAATGAGAAATACAGCTCGTCGGAAGGCAGTGTGCCGTGCTCGACGACCACCTGATCGACGATGCGTTGCCGAGTGGCGTGTGCGTATTCGTTGTACAGGTCGGCCTCGAGCCGGCCGTCCTTGCGGCGCACCGCTGTCAGCCGCTCGTTGAGGGTGACCCGCACGTCGTGTTCGGCGAACACCTTGAAGTAGCCGGGATAGTTGACCCCGCCGACATCGGGGGCCAAAATCCGTTCCGGCGTGACGAATTCGATGTTCGCACCGGCCCTGGCCAGTACCTCTGCGGCGTCCAGGCCTGGATGCTGACCGTTGTCGTCGTAGAGCAGCACGTCGCCCCTGGCCCGGAACGATCCACTCAGTACGTCCCAGCCGTCGGATACGAGATGTCCGCCTTCGGCGAGGAATTCGGTGTTCGGAACGCCTCCGGTGGCGACGATGACCAGGTCAGGTTCCTCGGCGAGCACGTCGTCGGCCTCGGCGTAGGTATTGAACCGGATATCGACGTCGTGGTGTTTGCATTCGGCCAGCCGCCAGTCGATGATGCCGACCAAATCCCGCCGACGTGGCGACGACGCGGCGAGCCGGATCTGGCCGCCCGCAGCGTCGTTGGCCTCCAGCACAACCACCCGATGCCCGCGCTCGCCGAGCACTCGGGCCGCCTCGAGCCCCGCGGGGCCGGCACCGATGACCACCGCTTTGCGCGCTGTCCCGGTCGCCGCGGACACGTCGTGCGGCAGTCGATCCTCGCGCCCGGTCGAGGGGTTGTGGATGCACTTGGCATCGCGGGCTTGATAGATCTCGTCAAGGCAGTAGCTGGCTCCGACACACGGCCGGATCCGATCCTCATTGCCGGCTTGAATTTTCGCGACGATGTGCGGGTCGGCGATATGTGCGCGGGTCATCCCGACGAGATCAAGCAACCCGTCGCGGACGGCGTGCCGGGCGGTGGCGACATCGTTGATCCGGCTGGCGTGCATCACCGGCACGCCCACGGCGCGTTTGATCTCGCCCGCGAATTCCAGGTGCGGCGCCACCGGAGTGCCCATCGGCGGGATCACGCGCGACAGTGCCTCGTCGCTCGCCATCCAGCCCCGAATCACGCTGAAGAAGTCGACGCCCTCGGCCACTACCCGATCCGCGATCGTCAGCGCTTCCTCACGGCGGAGTCCGCCGGGGGTGTCCTCGTCGAACGACATCCGGATGCCGACGATGAAGTCCGGGCCCGCTGCCTCGCGGACCGCGCGGATAACCCGAAGCGGGAAGCGCAACCGGTCCTCGAGGCTGCCGCCGTACTCGTCCTCACGGTGGTTGGTCAGCGGTGACCAGAAGGCGTCCAGCAAATGTGTGTAGGCCTCGAGCTCGATACCGTCCAGGCCGGCTTCGCGGCAGCGCGCGGTGGCGTCGGCGTAGGCCCGCACGATCCGGTCCATGTCCCATTCCTCGGCAACCTTCGGGAAGGCGCGGTGCGCGGGCTCGCGGAGCGGAGACGGGAACACGACCGGCAGCCAGTCGCCGTCGTAATTGCTGGTGCGGCGGCCCAGGTGGGTTATCTGGCACATCACGCCGGCGCCGTGCTCGTGAACGTCGTAGGCGAGCTCGCGCAGCCACGGCACGACCTCGTCTTTGTAGACGTGCAGGTTGCCGAACGCGGCGGGGCTCTCCGGCGCGACGACCGCGGAGCCGCCCATCATCGTCAGCCCGATGCCGCCTTTGGCCTTTTCCACGTGGTAGAGCCGGTAGCGGTCCTTCGGCATTCCGTCCTCGGTGTACGACGGCTCGTGCGAAGTGCTCACCACACGGTTGCGCAGCTGAAGGTTCTTCAGCGTGAAGCTTTCGAGCAGCGGGTCGATAATCTGACGGGTCATGAAGATCCTGATCTGAAATATCTGATGCGCTATCTGACACATCACCGGTAGAATTAATGTAATCCAGGGCACAGCTGGCGTCAAGATGTGGCGGGGCCTTGACCGCGCAGCCCGCGGGCCATATTCTGCCTTGATATATCAGTTATTCGCAGACTGATCGGTCTGATTGTCCGCTCGGTCAACCACCCGAATCGCGAGGTCTTTCCATGCCCCAACAGGTCCAAGGCGTCATCGCGCGCAGCAAAGGCGCACGCGTCGAACTGGTTGACATCACAGTCCCAGACCCCGGTCCGAACGACGTGGTCGTGCGGATACAGGCGTGCGGTGTATGCCATACCGATCTGACCTACCGCGACGGCGGCATCAACGACGAGTTTCCATTCCTGCTCGGTCATGAGGCGGCCGGCGTCGTCGAGTCGGCCGGAAGCGCGGTCACCCATGTCGACGTCGGCGACTTCGTCGTGCTGAACTGGCGAGCGGTGTGCGGCAACTGCCGGGCGTGCCGCCGAGGCCGGCCCTGGTATTGCTTCGACACCTTCAATGCCAGCCAGCCGATGACGCTGACCGACGGCACCGAGTTGACCCCGGCGCTCGGCATCGGCGCATTCGCCGACAAGACCCTCGTGCACGAGGGCCAGTGCACCCGTGTCGACCCGAACGCCGATCCCGCGGTGGTCGGCCTGCTCGGTTGTGGTGTGATGGCGGGGCTCGGCGCGGCGATGAACACGGGCAACGTCTCGCGCGGAGATTCGGTCGCGGTGATCGGCTGCGGCGGAGTTGGCGACGCTGCGATCGCCGGAGCACGGCTGGCCGGCGCGTCACCGATCATCGCCATCGACCGCGATCCCAAGAAGTTGCAGTGGGCCACGGAATTGGGCGCCACCCATACGATCGATGCCTCGCAGGCGGATGCCGTCGAGGCGGTGCAGGAGCTCACCGGCGGCTTCGGCGCCGACGTGGTGATCGACGCGGTGGGCCGCCCGGAAACCTGGAAGCAGGCGTTCTACGCCCGCGACCTCGCCGGCACCGTCGTACTGGTTGGCGTGCCCACGCCGGACATGACGTTGGAGATGCCACTGATCGACTTCTTCTCGCGTGGCGGAGCGCTGAAGTCGTCGTGGTACGGCGACTGCCTGCCTGAGCGAGATTTCCCGACGCTGGTCGACCTCTACCAGCAGGGCCGCCTTCCGCTTGAGAGGTTCGTCAGCGAGCGCATCAAGCTCGACCAGGTCGAAGACGCATTCGCGACCATGCATCGCGGCGAGGTGCTTCGGTCGGTGGTCGTGCTGTGAGTCCACGCATCGATCGCGTCGTCACGTCGGGGCAGTTCTGTCTCGACGGAGGCTGCTGGGACGTCGAGAACAACATCTGGCTCATCGGCGACGACAACGAGGTGCTCGTCGTCGACGCGGCACACACCGCACAGCCGATCATCGACGCCGTCGGCGATCGCACCGTCGTCGCGGTCCTCTGTACGCACGCGCACAACGACCACGTCACCGTGGCGCCAGAGCTCGCAGAGCGGTTCGACGCACCGATTCTCCTGCACCCCGACGACGACGTGCTGTGGAAGCAGACGCACCCCTCGGTGGACTATTCGTCGCTCGCCGACGATCAGCGAATCACCGTCGCGGGCATCGAGGTTCGGGTGATTCACACACCCGGACACTCGCCGGGCTCGGTGTGCCTGTACGTACCGGCCCTGGGTGCGGTGTGCACCGGCGACACTCTGTTCCGGGGCGGCCCCGGCGCGACCGGCCGGTCGTACTCGGACTTTCCGACGATCATCGAGTCGATCCGCTCGCGGCTGCTCACCTTGCCCGCGGAGACGGTGGTGTACACCGGGCACGGCGGCGACACCACAATCGGCGCCGAGGCGCCGCACCTTGCGGAATGGATCGCCCGCGGCAGCTGAGCTGCCAAATAGGTTCAGGCAGCTGAGCTGCCAAATAGGTTCAGGCAGCTGATGCCGCGAAATCAGCTGCGGCCGACCGGTTCCTGATCGCTGGGCTGCTGCTGCTTGGGCTGGTGCCGGTAGAACGACACCGTCGCGGGCGGCAGCGCCTCGTTGCCGAGAATCAGGTCCGCCGCCTTCTCGGCGACCATCATCACCGGGGCGTAGATATTGCCGTTCGTCACGTACGGCATCACCGACGCGTCGACCACCGAGAGGCCCTCGATGCCGTGCACGCCCATGGTCTGCGGGTCGGTGACCGCCATCGGATCGGTTCCCATCTTCGCGGTGCACGACGGGTGCAGTGCCGTTTCGGCGTCGCGCGCCACCCATTCGAGGATCTCCTCGTCGGTGTCCACGCTCGGGCCGGGCGAAACCTCTCCGCCGTTGAACGGCGCCATCGCCGGCTGGTTGAGGATGTGGCGCGCCACCCGAATGGATTCCACCCATTCGCGGCGGTCCTGCTCGGTGGACAGATAGTTGAACCTCAGCGCAGGATGCACCTTTGGGTCGCGGCTGACGATCTTCAGGGTGCCGCGGACGTCGGAGTACATCGGGCCGACGTGCACCTGATAACCGTCACCGCCCTCGGGTTGGGAGCCGTCATAGCGCACGGCGATCGGCAGGAAGTGGAACATCAGGTTCGGATACGCGACGTCGTCGTTGCTGCGGACGAAGCCCCCGCCCTCGAAATGGTTAGTGGCGCCCGGACCGCGGCGCAGGAACAACCAGTTCGCGCCGATCCATGGCCGGTATCGCCACTTGAGGTACTTCTGCATGCTCACCGGCTGCTTGCACGCGTACTGGATGTACACCTCGAGGTGGTCCTGCAGGTTCTCGCCGACACCTGGCAGGTCGTGTACCACGTCGATGCCGAGCGCGCGCAAATCGTCGGCGTTGCCGACGCCGGAAAGCTGCAACAGCTGCGGGCTGTTGATGGCGCCGCCGCACAGAATGACCTCGCCGGCGTTGACGCGCTTGGCTGCGCCGAACCCGTGCCGATAGTCGACCCCGACCGCCCGCTTGCCCTCGAACACGACGCGCTCGACGAACGCCCTGGTGACGACATCGAGGTTCTTTCGGTTCATCACCGGATGCAGATAGGCGCGGGCCGCCGACAGGCGGCGTCCGTTCCGGATGTTGCGGTCGAATTTCGCGAAACCTTCCTGACGGTAACCGTTTACGTCATCTGTGCGCGGGTAACCGGCCTGTTCGCCGGCGGTGAAGAACGCCTCGAACAACGGGTTCGTGGCGGGTCCCCGCTCCAGGGCGAGCGGGCCGTCGTGCCCGCGGTACGGATCGTCCGGCGCGGAGGCCAGGCAGTTCTCCATGCGGTTGAAGTACGGCAGGCAGTGCGCGAAGTCCCAGTTGCCCATGCCGGGGTCGGCGCCCCAGCGTTCGTAGTCCATCGGATTGCCGCGCTGGAAGATCATCCCGTTGATGCTGCTCGAGCCGCCGAGCACCTTGCCGCGGGCGTGGTAGATGCGTCGGCCGTGCATCAGCGGCTCGGGTTCGGACTCGTATTTCCAGTCGTAGAAACGACTTCCGATGGGGAATGGCAGCGCCGCGGGCATGTGCACGAACACGTCCCACAGCGAATCGTTGCGGCCCGCTTCCAGAACCAGAACCTTGTTGGCCGGATCGGCCGAAAGTCGGTTTGCGAGCGCGCACCCTGCCGATCCGCCGCCGACGATTACGAAGTCGTACCGCGTCGATGTCATCGTTGTTCTCCTATCGCTGCGAAGCGTGATACGCATTACGTTTCTCAATGTGCAACTGCGTCTCGTATAGTTGCGTTATGAGCAACCCGCGAGGTGAGAGCACTGGGGGTGTGCAGTCGGTCGACCGTGCCGTCAGCGTGCTGGAGATCCTGGCCCAACGTGGTGAAGCCGGGGTCAGCGAGGTCGCCGCGGACATCGGCGTGCATAAGTCGACGGCGTTCCGGTTGCTCGCCGCGCTCGAGGAACGCGAACTCGTCGAGCAGACCCAGGAACGCGGGAAATACCGACTCGGCTTCGGCATCCTGCGGCTGGCCAGCGCGGTGCCCGGCCAACTGGACGTCACCCAGCAGGCCCGTGCGGTCTGCGAGCAGCTGGCCGCGCAGCTCGGCGAAACCGTCAACATCGCGGTGCGACGATCCCATTTCGTCGTCAACATCGACCAGGCGCGCGGGCCGAGTGCGGTCGCCACGCACAACTGGGTCGGTGAGCTGACGCCGTTGCACGCCACCTCGAGCGGCAAGATCCTGCTCGCGTTCATGACACCCGAAGATCGCCGAAAGTTGTTGGCCTCGAACGGGCTTGCCCGACTCACCGCCCACACGATCACCTCGGAACGCGAACTCGAGGCGCAGGTCGAGGCGGCCGCGCGCGACGGGTACGCGTTCTCTGTCGAGGAATTGGAGCAGGGGCTGAACGCCGTCGCCGCCCCGGTCCGCGACCACACCGGCGGCGTGATCGCGGCGCTGTCCGTATCGGGTCCGGTCTACCGATTCACCGAAGAACGCATGCGCGAGGCGACCCCCGATGTCGTCGCCGCCGCGGCGGCGATCAGCCACCGGATGGGCCATCTCGACTGACCGGACCGACGCGGTCATTTCGTCAGCTTCGCCTGCAGCCAGTTGTGGAAGTCGCCGATGTGATGCTCGCTGGGCACCAGCACACCGCCGTCGCGGTAGGTGCGTGAGCTCATAGCCGGCTGGCAGCGCTCGCATGCGGCGAAGTCCTGCTGATTGACTCGGTGGAACAACTCCACCGAGCGGCTGACATCCTTGCCGGACTCCACCACCTCGGGCAGGTACAGCCAGTCGCATTCGACCACCGTTCGGTCCGCGGCGAGCGGAAACATCCGGTGCAGGATCACATGGTCGGGCACCAGGTTGACGAACACCTGAGGCTTGACCGTGATCGCGTAGTAGCGCCGGTCCTGGTCGTGCCCGACGCTCGGGATATGGTCGAGACCCGCGGAGCCGTCGATGGTGAATCCTTCGATGTGCTCGCCGAATTCGGCGCCGTGCCCCACGTGGTACTGAACCGCCAACCCGTCGGCGAACTCGGGGAGCACCTCTGTGAGTTCCGGATGGATGGTGGCGCAGTGATAGCACTCCATGAAGTTCTCGATGATGAGCTTCCAGTTCGCCTTTACGTCATAGCGGATCCGGCGACCGACGCGCAGATGCGCGGTGTCGTAGTGGTCGATCAGTTCGACGCTGCCGAGGCGATCGCTGACGTCCTTGCGGACGGTGTCATCGAACGACGGCGGGTTATCGGCGAGGCAGACCCACACGTAGCCGAGCCACTCCCGAACCGCGATGCGGCGCAGGCCATACTCGACCCGGTCGATGTCGGGCATCTTGGTCAGGTTCGGCGCGGCCACCAGCTTGCCGTCCAGATCGTAAGTCCAAGCGTGGTAGGAGCATTGGAATGCGCGCTTGACTTCGCCGCTCTCATCGGTGCACAACTGCGCGCCGCGGTGCCGGCAGACGTTGAAGAACGCGCGCACCTCGCCGCTGCGGGACCGTGTGATCAGCACGCTCTCGCGTCCAACCTGAACCGTCTTGAACGCGCCCGGCTTGTCGAGGTCGCCGGACCACACCGCGCAGAACCACATCGACTCGAAGATGTCCTCCTGTTCCATCGCGAAGATGGTGGGGTCGGTGTAGTAGCTGCCGGGCAGCGTCGAGATCAGGCTCTGCGGCAGTCCGACGGTGGTCATCGAGATCTCCTCTGCTGGAAACGAAGTCAGGCGGGGACGGGGACGAAGGCCAGTTGGCGACGCCATCTGGTGAACAGCTTCGGTTGGTCAACGCCAAGCACCGCGACCGGTTCACCATTGCGGCGATACACGGCCAGGAAGCTGGCGTCGCGCGCGCCGCCCACCTCGAAGGTGATTTCATCGCCGGGATCGGCGATGCCCGCGAACTGGATCCGGCGGTCGTACTGGTCGGACCAGAAGTACGGGGCTTTGGCAGGCGTGCCGTTGTGCCGCCCGCCTGCGAGCAACGTGGCGACCGCGATGGCCGGGCGCTCCAGTGCGCCGGTCCAATGCTCGACGCGGTGCGGCCAGCCGACGGACGGCTCATGCCACGCCGCGCAGTCGCCGACCGCGACCACATTCGGCACCGAGGTTGCCCCGCCCTCGTCGCATACAACACCGTTGGCCAGCTCGATCGGGCTGTCGCGCAGCCACTCGATGTTGGGAATGGCGCCGATGCCGACGACGACGACGTCGGCGGCGAGCCGACGCCCGTCGGCCAATACCACGCCAGTGACCCGATCGCTGCCGGTGAGACCTGCGACCGGAGCCCCGCACAGCAGCCGGGTGCCGTGCTCGGTGTGCAGCCGTGCCACCGCGGCGCCGAGCTGCACGCCCAGCGGGCCGGCCAGCGGTGCGAGCGCGGCCTCGACCACCGTGACATCCAGACCCAGTTTCGCTGCGGTGGAAGCGACTTCGGCTCCGATGAATCCGGCGCCGATCACCACAAGTCGTGCCCCAGCGCGCAGTTCGTCACGTAGCGCGACGGCGTCATCGACCGTCCGCAACACGTGCACCCCAGCCAGGTGGTCCGAGCCGGGCCACGACCGTGCCCGCGCGCCCGTCGCCACAACGATGCCGTCGGCGCTGATCGTGGTTCCATTGTCGAGCTGAACAGCGCTCGCGGCCGCGTCGAGGCGGGTCGCGTGCACGCCGAGCAGCCATTGGGCGCCGAGGTCGTCGTCGTCGGCTTCGAGGGCCAACGCCTCCTCGCTGATGTCACCGGCCAAAAACTCCTTCGACAGCGGGGGACGGTCGTAGGGCCGCCGCGTCTCAGCGCCGACGATCGTCAGCTCGCCGTCGAAACCCTGCGTGCGCAACGCGCGGGCCGCCGACAGGCCAGCCAGCGACGCCCCAACCACCACAACGCTTTTCACTGCGCCGCCTCGCCCGCCGCACGGGTCGTGACACCGGGGGGAAGGTTGGGCGGGGCATCGTCGAGCACGACGTTGATCACGTCGTCGACGATGACCACCTCGTGCGTGCGCACCGGAAGCTTGGCCGGCGGCGCGTCGACCGCACCCGTACGCAGGTTGAAACGCGAAGCGTGCAGCGGGCATTCGATCTCACAGCCCTCCAGCCAGCCGTCGGCGAGTGACGCGTCCTGATGCGTGCAGGTGTCGTCGATTGCGAACACCTCGCCGTCGTCGGTGTGGAAGACGGCGATGGGCGGATCCGCTTCGACCCGCAGCGCCTCACCGCGGGGCAGGGCCGCAAGTGGACAGATTTCGAGCACGACCTCAACCTTCCCGAAAGGGTTCTTTGTAGCGGATTGTGAAACTTGATTCGTAATATGCAACAGCCTGAAGGAAATCGCCCGGCCTTGTCAAGAGCTGCGGCCCGCGAGTTTTTACCTCGCGCACCCGGTCTGAACAGCGGTGACTACGCCGCGTTCTCCGCGCCCGTGCCGGCCAGCCACTTGGCGACAAGCTGCGGGTGGGCATCGATGAACTTCTTGGCGGCCTCGTCGTCGCTCATCCCGTCCACTGCGATCGAGCGAGCTACGGAGTTCTGGTCCTCCTCCGTCCACTGGAAGTTCTTCACCAAGGTGTAGGCCGGGCTGCCGGACTCGGCGAACTTGGTCGCGACGATCTTGTCCAGGTCGTAGGCCGGATAGTCGCAGGCAATCTTGGCCGGATCGGCGTCGCATCCATCCGTGAAGGGCGGCAGATCCACCTTGGCCATCGGCACCTCACTCAACAGCCACTGCGGCGAGTAGAAGTACGCGAGCAGCGGGGTCCGTTGTCGCTGGGCCTGACGGATGCTGGAGATCAGCGCCGTCTCGCTGCCACCCTGCACCACCTTGTAGTCCAGGTTCAGATTGGCCACCAGCGCGGCGTCGTTGGTCACGTAGGCCGGATCCCCGTCGAGCAGCTGCCCCTTGTCGCCGGATTCGGAGGTCTTGAACAAATGGGCGTACTTGTTGAGATTGCGCCAATCGGTGATGTCCGGGTACTGCTCGACCATCCACGGCGGCACGTACCACCCGATGACCCCTTTGATCCCAGTGGAGCCGGCGGTCTGGGCGACGCCCATGTTGTCGATGTACTGCTTTCGCAGGTCGTCGTGACCCCAGTTCTCCAGGATCGCGTCCACCTGCCCGGTCGACATGCCCTGCCAGGAGACCTGCTCGGCGATGTGCTTCTGTTTGACCACACACCCGAGCACGTTCTCCGCGAGATACGTGATCACCGCCGCGTTGGCCTCGTACCCAACCCACGAGTTGATGGCCAGGTTGAAGGTGCCACACGGTTTGCTGCCGGGTTTCAACTGACCGCGGGCTTGCAGGTCCGAAACCTTGGTGGCGTTGCACCCCGAGATCAGCAGCACGAGCGCCGCGGCAACCGCGACCATGGCTGTACGTTTCATTCGCTTACCCGTCCTATCCGTCGCGATGCGGCCGC
>DASQCE010000108.1:0-4376 GCA_035634855.1 Mycobacterium sp. | reverse complement strand
CTGGACGTTTACGAAGTGTCTCACGTCGACCGTACCCCGTTTGTCTCACGAAACGCTTCATTTCCTACGACAATTCACCGGCGGCAGGCCGTAATGACCCGGGATTCCGTGGTTCTGGACGACAGAGACGACATGGCTCGTGAGAAAATGCCACCACTAGTGCCGACCGTACTGGGACGAGACGTTCACCTCGGCCTGAGACAAGATTCGCCGCCGCGCTGACGACGGCCATGTGCCCACTGTGTGGTGGCGCGAACGAACCGACGAGCAGCAAAGTCACCCCGCTGATTTGGCCAGTTGTTGTCATTTGTGAAACCCGACTTGGCTCAATTTAGTGTTCAATGTGGCTGCCGATTTTGGTGAGGGCTTCGTTTGACCCGTGGGCGCGGCCCCGGTCGGTGTGGGAATGATGGTCCGGCGCTTGCGAGTTCGCTCGCCCCACGATTCCGGCAGCCGGTGTGTCGAGGCGGCCAGCGTCGAGCAAGCCGCGGCCCGTGGCCTGACCGGCGGGATGATCTGCCCGTGGGATTCAGCGTCGGGCGAAGGCGGGCGCATGCTCGGGGCGGGGGCCGACGGCGATCAGGCGCGCGGGTATCCGCACCATCCATTGCGGCGCACGCGACGCCAGGCGCAGCAGGCCCCAGGGCGGGCGCACCCTGATTCGGCCCGACACCAGCGCGCCGATGCCGAGATGCATCGTTCGCTGCATCGTCTGCAGGATCACAGCCGGTCGCTGCCGGCGCTGCTGCACGCGGGCCAGGTCGGCGGTGGTCAGCCGGTGTTCGCGCAGCGGCGCCGCGAGCAGGCGCGCGGCGGCGACAGCGTCTTGGATGGCGAGGTTGATCCCGACCCCGCCGACCGGGGACATGGCGTGGGCGGCGTCGCCGAGGCACAGCAGCCCGTCGGTGTACCAGCGCCGCAGCCGGTCCAACCGGACGTCGAGGACGAACACATCGTCCATGGAAGCGATCGCCTCGACGCGGTCGGCCAGGTCCGGGCGCAACGCGGCGACTCGGGCGCGAAACGCTTCGACGCCTTCGGCGCGGCGGCGTGCGTCGGATCCCTTGGGGATCAAGTAGGCGAGCTGGTAGTAGTCCTCGCGGGTCAACGAAAACAGGGCCTCGCCGCGGCCGAACGCCGGCGCAATGCCCGCGACGTCGCCGCCCTCGCCGGGATGTCGCGGCAGCCGGAACCACCACATGTCGAACGGCACCCGGTATTCCCGGGCGGGCAAGCCGCTGGCGCTGCGCAGCGCCGAGGCCCGGCCGTCGCAGGCCAGCGTCAGGTCGGCGTGGATCTCACCGGCACCGTCGGGACCGCGGTAGCGCACACCGGTCACCCGGCCGTGGGCGACGACGAGGCCGGTCGCCTCGGTGCGCATGCGCAGCCTGAACGCCGGCTCCCGCCCGGCCGCCCCTGCGAGCAGGTTCAACAGATCCCACTGCGGCACCATCGCCACATAGTTGTACGGCGCCGGCAACGCCGCGAAGATATCGACAGGCACCCGCTGCGAATCCGTGCCGGGCAGCAACACACCGGTCAACCTGCTTTGCGGCAGTTCGCGAAACTCCGCGCCCAAGCCGAGCTCGTCCAGCAGCGCCACCGTCGACGCATGCACCGTGTCCCCGCGGAAATCCCGCAGGAAATCGGCGTGCTTCTCCAGCACCGTCACCGCAATCCCCGCCCGCGCCAGCAGCAGCCCGGCCATCATCCCCGCCGGGCCGCCCCCGGCGATCACCACCGTCGTCGACTCGACTGCACCGTCCCCTGACTCCACCGCACCCATAGGTAGCAACGCTAACCTTCATGCCGGGAGCGCGGTAGGGCACCAGAAAACGCCCGGTCGGTGCAGGCCGACAAACGAACCGGACAATCCTGATCGTCGAGCGGGAGACGCCCCGGCGCAGCGCGTGTATCTCGGTGGTGTGCAACGGTTTTCGGTTGTCCTAGAATTGTCGGGTGCCGCCGGCATCGTCTCCGATCGAGCACGTGTTCCTCGCCTGCCTGTCGAGGGCAAGCTCCATGTCCTGACTGCGGGCGCCTACCATTTCCGACGCCGGCATGCAATTCCAGCAGACCGGAAGTCGATCAGACTTCACCTGCGATTGGCCGCTCAAGATCGAAGAGCCGCTTTAGTGTTCAAATTCCGGCGAATCCGAACGCAAAACAGCAGGTCAATTATCCGCAGCCACGCCAGAACACGAAACGTGAGCCAAGTCAGGCCCACTGTGTGGTGGCGCGAACGAACCGACGAGCAGCAAAGTCACCCCGCTGATTTGGCCAGTTGTTGTCATCTGTGAAAGGCGGGGCACAGCAACACTTGACGCTGGCCTTAACAGGCCGCCGAATCGCAACCCGAGGCGGTCGAAGTGCTCGTCTTGGGATAAAGCCATGTATTCGATCACTTCCCGTTCCCGACCCGCACTCGAGGAACCGAAGCACTTACGGATGCCGTCACGCGCACCGGGTCCAGCGACCACGAAATCCATCTCGTCGAAGTCCAAGGCGGTGCTGACCCGCTAGATCGCGCGACGCGTTAGCGCTGGCCTCCCGAGCGCACGCCCAGCAGCACGTCTTCCCATGCCGACACGGGCGGCTCGCCGCGACGCGTGCGGGCCGGCTGTGCCGGTGGCTCGTCCTTGCCCTCGGCGGGTTGCGCCTCGTCGAAATCTAGCTGGGCTAGGGCCGCGACCGGGCGCAGCGGGCGGTCGAAGTTCGGGTCGATGAGCTCGGTCGCGGCTTCGTCGAGCGGGGTCACGGTGCCGCCGTGAGCGCCGGGCGTGAACCGGAAGTGTGCGCGGTTGTCCGAGCGGCCCGCCTGCCACGCCAGCTGCACCGTCCACCGGCCGTCTTCGTTCTTCCACGCGTCCCAGGTCGTGGTGTCGTGGTCGAGCCCCCGGGCCACCAGCGCCGTCGTCACGGTTTCCCGCAGCGTCATCACCGCGGGCCCGTCGGCGAGCACCGGGTGCGCCGCGGTTGCCAGCTCGGCGGCGCAGCATCGCTCGAGCAACACTGGATGAGCGAATCGTTTGACCCGCGACACGTCGACGCCTGTGGCTTCGGCGACCTGTTGCACCGACGCCCCTGCACGGATCCGGGACTGAATCTCCTTGGGAGTGAGCATGCTTGTGACCTCGATCTCGATTTGGGTTGACCCGCGCGGGCCTGATCACCGCACACCGCCGCACTCAGGCGCTCGTCGGCGCGCAGAACAAAGGTCTCCGCGGGGCCGTTGGTTTCGCAGATGATGCGTTTGCCGTCGACGTCGAGCCCACCAACTTTCAGTTCCCGCATGCCGACCTCCTCCGGGCCGCAGCGCCGAGCCCGTCAGGTGCGCACTCTAGCGCAGCGACCAGCGGAAACGGTGCTGACACACCGCCGCGCTCACGGCCGTTCCACAACCCAATCGACGCATTGGGTGAGCGCGCTGACGTCATCGGGCTCGACGGCCGGGAACATCGCCACCCGGAGTGGGTTGCGGCCGAGTCTGCGGTACGGCTCGGTGTCGACGATGCCATTGGCCCGCAGGATCTTCGCGACGGCGCTCGCGTCCACGTCGTCGGAGAAGTCGATGGTGCCGACCACCTGCGAACGCAACTCCGGTCTAGCCACTTGAGGATCGACTTTCCACTTGAGGATCGACTTTCGACAATTTGTTGGTGATGGAGCGAGCAAAGTGGCAGGCTAAAGATGCACCAGGTCGCCAACGCAGATCCTCGTCCGAACCGGGCCAAAGGGCGTTCGCGTCTCGCGGAACTGATTGTGCCGCAACGGTGGTGGTTAACGCAGATACCTCGTCTCGGCAAGAGACCATAGGGCGAGACCACCAGCGAAACAGACGCAGGGACTCGGGCATGGCGGTCCAAGCCACGAGGCAGGCCGTGATTTTGTGCTGCCCGAAGGGCCACCGCTGCCGGGCGCAGTCCCGGCGGCGGCGTAGGGACCCTTGGTCCCTAGGGCGTTGAGACTTGTCGTGAGTTTTCAGGCTGCGTTGAGCGGCAGTCTGGCGTTGTCGATGCGTTCTGCGATGTGAGCGTCGATGGTGCGTAATGCTTTTCGTATTGGTGGCGGGGCGGGTGGCTGGTCGGCGGCGAGCAGGGGGCGCAGCAGCCGGTCGTCGTGCAGTTTGGTGCAGACGATCGCGAACCGCAGCCCGTCGCTGGTGAGTCGGTTGCGGTTCTTGCCGGGGACTCGATCGATGAGCCCGTTGAGGCGCAGCGGGGCCAGGTCGTAGCTGGCCTGGTTGGTGGTGTAGTCGATGCCGTCGAGCAGTGCGGTCATCAAGGCGCGCAGGCTCTTGTTGGCCCGTCAATGTTAAAACCCTTTGGCCGCAAACCAATTTAACGCGACAGTCGGCAACGTCTTTCCAGCCGCTG
>DASQCE010000107.1:0-7823 GCA_035634855.1 Mycobacterium sp. | reverse complement strand
CCAGGCTGGCCGAGCCACGCTCAGCGCTGACCGGGTTCGGCCGCGGCGACCGCCTCCGCCGCGATGGTGATGCCCGGCAACAACGGGGATCTCGCGGTGACACTGACGACGACGAAGTCCCCCTCACGTCGCAGCTGCACGACGGCCCCGTCGGGCGCAGTGCGCTGCGCTGCGCTGGATGCCGAACCACCGTCACCACGCGCCGCGAGGCGGGCCGCCTCACGCGCGGCATCGATGCAACGGACCTGCATCGACACCGCCGTGAGCCCGGACACGCAAAGGATGAGCACGACGACCAGGGCAGCCATCGCGAACGCCGCCTCGACGGTGACACCACCGGCTGAGCCGGCAATCCAACTCCCGCCGGCCTCATCGCCTAGACGTTTGTGTTCAACGCCCGGTTGATGATGTTGGTCAGCGCGCTGACGATGGAGTCGCCGGTGATCACCGTGTACAGGATGGCCCCGAACGCCGCAGCGGCGATGGTGCCAATCGCATACTCGACCGTTGACATGCCGTCGTCGGCGACGACGAACAACATCAGCCGCGCCCTTAACGCTCGAATCTTGTTCCCTACCATCATGGTTCCCCCTCATTTGTTGTCGGCTGTCACAGAATTCCCGACCCCAGCACATCGCCGGCCAAGCCCGCGACGACGGGGACGATGCCCAAACACACGAACGCCGGCAGATAGCAGAGGCCTAGTGGCCCAGCGATCAACACCGAGGCCCGCTCGGCGGCTGCGCTCGCAGCATCGGCCGCTTCGTGGCGAGAGTGATCGGCCAGTTCGGCAACTCCTTGCGCCAGGGCCGCTCCCGACGACGCAGATCGCCGGGCGAGCCGCAACAGTGCGTCGGCATGGTTGTCCGCTGGGCCCGCGCGCAAGCCGGGTGGGCCCACCCGTGTACTGGGGAGATTCGTCCACGCCGTCGCCGGCTCGGCACCCAACGCCAACAAGTCGGCGGCCCGGTTGAGCATCCGGGCCAGCGGGGCCGGCGCGGAGGGCGCGGTCGCCGACGCGGCCGTCGACACCGCCATCCCGCAACGCAGGCACGCTGCAAGCACGTCGAAGCTGGACGCCGCGGCCAACGGATCACTCGCACCGGACGCCGTCGACCGACGCCGCGGCTCCGCAGCCGTCAGCCCGGCCCTGACCCGTGGCCGGGAGTCCCCGCCGATCAGCAGCGCCGATGCCAAAAGCAAGGCGGCCCAGCTCATGTCAGCGCCTGCGCGGTGATGCGATCCGACCACAGCAGGCCAGCACAGGCCAGCATGACGCCGATAACCAGCAACCAGCCGCCGAATCCACCCGACAGCAGGAAGCTCACCGGGTCTGCGCCGACCAGCTCGCCGAGACCAACACCGAGCAGCGGCAACCCGGCCAGCACCGCGGCAGTGGTTCGTGCGCCGGTCATCCCAACGTCGACCTTGGCCGAGAAACGCTCGCGCTCAACGATGTCACGCTGCGCGGTCTGCATCAGCGCCGCGATCGCCAGGCCGTGATCCTGGGCAAGTTGCCAGCACACTGCTAGCCGTCCCCAATGCGCGGGCATCAACGATCTGCGGGCCACACTGCGCAGCCCCGCGGCCACATCGGCGCCCAGCCGCGCACGCGCCGCCACCGCGCGCAATGACTCCGCCACCCCGCCGTCGACCTCCGCGGCGGCCGTATCGAATGCCACAACCGGGTGAACCCCCACACGCAGTTCGCCGACGAGGACTTCCAAGGCGCCTTGCAGGGCGGCAGATTCGGCGGCGCGGCGTCTTACCCGGATATGTCGGCTCCTGCGCGTCCACAGCGTGACACCGACAGTCGCGCACGCCGCGGCGACACTGACCGGCAGCACGACCGCCATCGCAATGAAGACGACGCCCGCGCAGGGCAACACGGGCAACCGGCGTCGGGCCTGGGTGAGAAAGCCGAGTGCTTCGACCCGCGAGCGTGACCCTGCCGGGGACATCACAAGCGCCACCGCCAGGACAAGCGCCGCGGCACTCACCGCTGGCCCCGGTTGCGTAGCAATGTTGTCAAATCGTCTCTGCCACAGCCGAATCCTGTGTCGACGTGCCATGCAGTGGTCACCCGAACGCGGCCGTCATCGCCGCGTCGAAGCACTCCGATCTCGCTGAGTCGGCGCGCGCCGTTGCGGTGACGGCCCACGTGCAACACCACCTGCAAGGCCGCGGCCAGTTGGCTGTGCAACGCGACGCGGTCGAGCCCGCCGAGAGCGGCAAGAGCCTCGAGGCGAGCCGGCACCTCGGCGGGATTGTTGGCATGCACCGTGCCGGCGCCTCCGTCGTGGCCGGTGTTGAGAGCGGCAAGCAGATCCACGACCTCAGCGCCACGTACCTCGCCGACCACGATTCGGTCCGGCCGCATCCGCAGCGCCTGCCTGACGAGATCGCGAATGGTCACGTCGCCGACGCCTTCGACATTGGCGCAGCGCGCGACGAGCTTGACCAGATGCGGATGCGCGGGCGCGAGTTCGGCCGCGTCCTCCACGCAGACGATGCGTTCATCAGCCGCAACGGCGCCCAAGACCGCGGACAACAGCGTTGTCTTACCTGCGCCAGTTCCTCCGGAAATGAGGAAGGCCAGTCGCGCGTCGATGATCTTCTCGAGCAGCGCGGCCGCATCAGGCGCTATGGTGCCCGAGCTCGTCAGCGCCGCCAGGTCCTGGGTGGCCGGCCGCAGCACGCGCAGCGACAGGCAGGTGCCGCCCGCGGCAATCGGCGGCAGCACCGCGTGCAATCGGACGCTGAACTGCCCCGTGCCGAGACCCGTCAGCTGGCCGTCGACCCAAGGCTGTGCCTCGTCAAGGCGCCGTCCGGCCGACAATGCGAGCCGCTGCGCCAGCCGTCGCACCGCAGATTCGTCGGCGAATCGAATCGAGCTGCGGCGCAAACCGTTTCCATCGTCGAGCCACACCGCGTCAGGCGCGGTGACGAGCACATCGGTGGTGCCGTCAGCACACAACAGCGGCTCCAGAATGCCGGCTCCGGTCAGTTCGGTCTGCAGCACCCGCAAACTGCTCAGCACCTCGCGGTCGCCGAGTACGCCACCGGATTCCGCGCGGATCGCGGCGGCCACCACGTTGGGCCGCAGCGGCCCCGACTCGGCGGCCAGCCGTTCCCGCACCCGGTCGATCAGCGACGCGCTCACGCGGCGGCTGCCTGATGCCGGTGCAGCACCGCGAGCACGCGTCGCGCGGCGGCAGCCAGTGGTGATCGCCGCCGCAGTCGCAGGCCGCCGCGTTCGAGGTCATCGGCCACACCCGGCTGTGACCGCATTCTGGCCAGCAGCGGCAGTCCGACGATCTCAGCGACATCGACTGATCGCAATCCGCCCGGCGACGGACCCCGTACGACCACGCCGGCGTTGGGATTGGCCGCCGACACCCACGGCGCGATCGCCGCGGCGGCAGCGCACGACCGCACATCGGCAGGAGCGACCACAACGACGAGGTCGGCCGCGTCGAGCACCGTCTCCACCGCATCTGTCGATCGACGGGGCAGATCGCAGATCACTGTCGTGCCACCGCGGCTGCCGGCGTCGATCACCGCGCCAAGCGGCACGGCATCGATATCACTGCCGGTGCGACCGCCCGACAAAACGCTGACCCCATGTCGTTGCGGCAATGCGTCCCGCAACGCTGTGTAGCTGAGCCGACCGCCTTGCAACGTGAGATCCGGCCAGCGCAGGCCGGTCTCGCGCTCGCAACCCAGGACCAGGTCGATGCCCCCACCCCACGGGTCGGCGTCGACGAGCAGCGCATCGGCCGCCGTCTGCGCCAACGCCGTCGCGAAGACCGAGGCACCGGCTCCGCCACGGCCTGCGATCACGCCGACAATCGCGCCGCGCCGATCCTCGTCGCGGGACGCATCGGCGGCGTCGGAGAGCTCGGCCATCAACTCGCCGTCTTGATTGGGCAGCACGATGACCTTCTGCGCACCCACCGCGATGGCGGCCTGGAAGTCAGTGGCCGTGGGTTCGGAACGAACGACCAGAACGACCCGTCCGCGCTGCGGCAGCACGCGGCGCGCGCAGCGGCGGGCGGCGGCCACATCGAGCAACACCGCCACGGCGCCGGTCCACACGTTGCGGCCGGACGGATCGGACGCGTGCACAACGGCCAGGCCGACGGCCGCCGCGACGCGGTCGACATCGTCGCGGAGTGCGGGGTCGCCGACCAGGGCCAAGATCCCGTTGCCTGCGGTCATGACCTCAGCCTGCGGCCGGAGTACGACACGTTGCCACGGTCGCGGTGGCATCTGTGGATGAATGCGAATCTGGGGACAAAGCAGACAAACCGCGCAGTATGTTCGCATTGAAAATCGCATTCCGCAACGTACGAAAACGAACTACATATCCGGAATGCGAATGCACGCCCCAAAAAGGGACGACCCCCGCCAGGGGGGGAGGAGGCGGAGGTCGTCGTGTATCAGCCCCGGGGGGTCGGACTGATGCACACCCAGCATAAGCCGAGTAATGCTCACTATACACACGCCACTGCGGATAGGCGCAAGTGCTGCTTGCCAGAGAAAGCACTTGATAGCAGGAAAGATTGCAGTCAATGGCACCTGTCGTGAACTGCCAATTTGTACACTCTGTCGGCTCTTGTCACGCACTCGCCCTTATGCTGGGCGCTGTGACCGCATCCGAGCCGACGGCCGGGTGGTCGATCGCGCGGCAAACATCGACGCCGCCCGGCGAACCCGTTCGGACCGCCGCCTTCTTCGATCTTGATAAGACGGTCATCGCCAAATCGAGCACATTGGCTTTCAGCAAACCTTTCTTCGATCAAGGGCTAATCAATCGGCGCGCTGTTCTCAAGTCGACCTATGCGCAGTTCCTGTTCCTGATGTCGGGCGCGGATCACGACCAAATGGACCGAATGCGGTCGTATATCACGAACATGTGCACCGGGTGGGATGTCGAGCAGGTGAAGTCGATCGTCGGCGAGACGCTGCACGACATCGTCGACCCGTTGGTCTTCGCGGAAGCCGCCGACTTGATCGCCGATCACAAGCTCTGCGGGCGCGACGTCGTCGTGGTTTCGGCGTCTGGTGAGGAGATCGTCGCGCCCATCGCCCGTGCACTGGGTGCCACCCATGCGATGGCCACCAGGATGGTCGTGGAGGACGGTCGCTACACCGGCGAGATCGCCTTTTACTGCTACGGCGAGGGCAAGGTCGAGGCGATCCGTCAGCTCGCTGCCCGCGAGGGCTACGCCCTCGAACATTGCTACGCCTACTCCGACTCGATCACCGATCTGCCGATGCTCGAGGCCGTCGGCCATCCCACCGTGGTGAACCCGGATCGCGCACTGCGCAAGGAAGCCGCGGCGCGGGGCTGGCCGGTGCTCACCTTCTCCAGACCCGTGTCGCTGCGCGACCGAATTCCCGCCCCGTCGGGCGCGGCGGTCGCGACCACCGCGGCGGTCGGGGTGAGCGCTCTTGCCGCGGGTGCGCTCACGTACTCGCTGCTGCGCCGTTTCGCTTTCTGAACGCTACCTCGTGTAGTAGCTAGCACCTCCGTGTAACGATCGCGAGTCGCTCGCAATTGGGCCTTGATGTGACCGGAGTCACGGAGTACAAAGGAAGCACGGAAGCCTGGCTAGGCCAAGACCGAGCCGGAAGAGAAGGCTCGATCTCCCGAACCCGGGCTACCCAGCACGGATCCCGGCACCCACGCGGAGCACATACCGCGGAATAGGTAAAAGTGTTGCGGGTCTGCGTAATTGCGAAGAGCGGACGGCTACGACGATCCCTTGGGTGGGGTTGCAGTCGAAGCGCATCGCAGGGACGCCGAGGCCACCCACGCAACCCACACAGCACGCATGGTAACCGGAGTCCGTGCTAGCGGGCGGCGAGCCGAATCAGTTCGGAGCGTCGCCCGCTTCGCGTTGCTGGGGATAGTTACGACGACACTGCCTGCGCGATGGCTAGCGCCTCTCGCGCGCCGGCGTGTAAGGCCCGGGCGCACAACACAAGCCACGCCGCAAGGCCGTCCGGTGTGCCCGACGAAAACCCGCGCGCCGCGGCCCGGTAGTCGCCCGAGTGCCGCATCCAATACACCTCCGGCACGCCGAGGCCATGCGGGTCCAGACCGGTGGCGATGGTCACCAGCCGCGAGACCGCCCGGGCCACCACACCGTCGGCGGTGCCGAACGGCGCCAGCGTCAGCAGCTCGCCGTGGACCACCGCGGCGAGCACCGGCGCGGGCACCTGTGTCCCGCCGGTGACGATGTCGGCCAGCAGCGCCATCCGACGGCCGACATCGGCGTCACCGCGTGGACGGCCCAGCCGGTCGTCGTCAGCCAGGTCGGCCGCGGCCAATGCGTGCAATCGGGCGATGGCCTGAAGCGGGGCCCGCTGCCACACGCCGACCAACGACGTCGCGCCGCCTTCCAAGGCCTCCGATACCCGCAGCGCGCCCGCCAGAACGGGGTCTGGGCCCCCGCGCAAGGGCCCCCGCGCATGGGCCCCCGCGCAAGCTGGGGACTGGGGACCGGGGAGATCGCCGCCGCCGACCGAGCCGGCGATCGCGCGACCGCCGGACAGCTGCAATGAACCGCCGTCGAGCACCGAGGATGCCCGCGCCGCCCGCAGCGACGCCTCGGCCGCCGTCGTCGGCCATCCGCGCAGATTCGTGCGATGGCGATGCGCCCGGCCCAGGGCCTCACGGGCTTCCTCGCCCGCCGCGGCTACGCCCGGCAACTCGGCCAGCGGGGCCAACGGATCGGCTGAGGCGGTCACGGCAGCACAGGCTACTGCGTGCTCTCGTAGAACACGACGAGCCGGTCGATCCGCCAGAGTTGAGCCAGCACGATCAAGCTGGCACCGAAGACCGTCGGCCAGACCTCGAGCGTCACCACGCCAAAGGTCAGGAGTACGAAGCCGGCGGCGCCGATCGGGACGAGCATGCGCAGCACCCGCAGTTGGTCGGGTGGCACCCGATCACGCTCCTTCAGCCACAGCTTCTCGCCGTAAATGCCTTTCGCCGCCCAGCTTGTCGGGTTTTCCACCGGTGCGAAGACGCGGGGGTTCAGCCAGAGCCAGACGATCACCGCCGCGACCGGCACCAGACACCACCAGCCCAGCCACACCCGGCTCCAGATCGCCAGGATCATCAGCGGGATCGCCGCGAACCGCGTCCACACGCTCCACGGGTTGGCATGGCGCTTCCACGCATCGTCGGTCATCCGGAATGCGCCCGCGATCTTCGACGTGACGCCCATGCGGCCATTGTCCGTTGTGACATGCCAACGTCGATGCAACGTTCGGTGACTACGCTCACAGATATGTCTGATGCGCATACCGAGGTTCAGTCCGCCTATCCGCCATCGGCCGAGTTCGCCGCGCAGGCCAACGCCACCGAGGAGCTGTACCGCGAGGCGGAAGATGATCGGCTGGCGTTCTGGGCGAAACAGGCCAACCGGTTGTCCTGGGACACACCGTTCGACGAGGTGCTGGACTGGTCGGACGCTCCGTTCGCCAAGTGGTTTGTCGGCGGCAAGCTCAACGTCGCCTACAACTGCGTGGACCGGCACGTCGAGGCGGGTAACGGCGATCGGGTGGCGATCCGCTGGGAGGGCGAGCCCGGCGACAGCCGCGAGTTGACGTATGCGGATCTGCTGGCCGAGGTGAGCAAGGCCGCCAACGCGCTGACCGGTCTTGGACTGGAGGCGGGCGATCGGGTGGCGATCTACATGCCGATGGTGCCCGAGGCGATCGTGGCGATGCTGGCGTGCGCGCGCCTGGGTGTGCTGCATTCCGTGGTGTTCGCCGGCTTCTCGTCAACGGCGCTGGCGGCTCGCATC
>DASQCE010000106.1:0-6904 GCA_035634855.1 Mycobacterium sp. | reverse complement strand
CGGCTCGCTGGTTCTGCCCAGCAGCTTTCGGCCTATTCCGGATCCGAACTCGCCCACCGGATCACGATGGGAGCTCGACACCACGCTGTTGGAGTCGGCGGAGGTCACCAGCCAGAACCCGTTCACCGTCACTTATAAGATGCGCCCGGAAGCGTCGTGGACGGACAACGCTCCCATCGCGGCCGACGACTTCTGGTACCTGTGGCGTCAGATGGTCGGCCAACCGGGCGTCGTGGACCCCGCGGGCTACGACCTGATCACCGGAGTGCAATCCATCGAGGGCGGCAAGACGGCGGTGGTGACGTTCTCGCAGCCGTACCCTGCGTGGCGCGAGCTGTTCAACAACATCCTCCCGGCGCACATCGTCAAGGATGTGCCTGGCGGATTCGCGGCCGGCCTCGCGCGCGCGTTGCCGGTCACCGGCGGCCAGTTCCGCGTGGAAAGCATCGACCCGCAGCGCGACGAGATCCTGCTGGCGCGCAACGACCGGTACTGGAGTGCGCCGGCCAGGCCCGACGAGGTGCTGTTCCGGCGCGGCGGGGCGCCTGCCGCGCTGGCCGATTCGATCCGCAACGGCGACACCCAGGTCGCTCAGGTGCACGGCGGCGCGGCGGCGTTCGCGCAACTGTCGGCGATCCCCGACGTGCGAACCGCGCGCATCGTCACGCCGAGGGTCATGCAGCTGACGCTGCGGGCCCAGCAACCCGCACTCGCGGATGCCCAAGTGCGCAAAGCCATTTTGGGCCTGCTCGACGTCGACCTGCTCGCGTCGGTTGGGGCCGGCGACAACAACACGGTCACTCTCGCCCAGGCCCAGGTGCGGTCCCCGTCCGACCCGGGCTACGTGCCGACCGCGCCGCCGGCGCTGACGAAGGAGGACGCGCTAACGGTGCTGGCCAATGCGGGCTATCAGGTTGAGCCGGTCGAGACGACCCTGCCGTTGACTCCGGGCACGCCCGCGCCCGAGAACAACCGTGGGCGCATCACCAAGGACGGCGTTCCGCTGACGCTCGTGCTCGGTGTGGCGGCCAACGACCCGACTGCGGTCGCGGTCGCCAACACCGCCGCCGACCAATTGCGCAACGTCGGCATCACGGCGTCCGTGTCGGCGCTGGATCCCGTGGCGCTGTACGGCGACGCGCTGATCAACAACCGCGTCGACGCGGTGGTCGGCTGGCATCAGGCGGGCGGCGATCTCGCGACCTCGCTGGCGTCGCGATACGGGTGCCCGGCCCTGGAAGCGACCGCGGTCTCGACCGCTACCCCCGGGATGACGTCGTCGTCGCCGACGCCCTCGCCGACCAGCAGTGCGACGGCACCGCCGCGGCCGACCACGACAGCGACGCAGACCACCCCGAGCCCGGCACCAGAATCCGGTCAACTGGTACAGGCGCCGAGCAATATCACCGGCATCTGCGACCGCAGCATTCAGCCGAAGATCGACGCGGCGCTGGACGGCACCGAAGACATCGGCGAAGTGATCAACGAAGTCGAACCCCGGCTATGGAACATGTCGACCGTGTTGCCGATCCTGCAAGACACGACGATCGTCGCGTCGGGCCCCAGCGTGCAGCACGTCAGCCTGACCGGGGCCGTGCCGGTGGGCATCGTCGGCGACGCCGGAAAGTGGATCAAGGCGCCGCAGTGATCACTTCACGCACGGAGTGTTCGTCCCGGCCATCTCGGTGAGATCGGTTGGCACCGGCGCCTGCGTTCCGCTGGCTGTCGCGTCGACCGTGGTGACGGGCATCGCGGTGGCGGTGGGGCTGCTGCCGGTCATGTACTGGGCAGCTGGGAAGTCGGCGCCGATGGTCAACCGGACCGTGTGGGGGGCGACGGCTTGGGAGGCGGTGGTGGTCAGCTGAAGCCGGTCCGCCAGCAGGTGCGCCGCGACGCCTGCGCCGGGTCCGTAGGCGATTGCGCTCGAGTCGGCCAAGCTGTGGGCGGTGGTGACTGTGCCTGCGGCCAGTCCGTCGGCGCCGAAGGCCTGCTCTACGGCTGCGCCAAGCCCGTCGTGGTTGGTGGCGTTGATGACATCCAGTGTCGTTGGGGCAGAGCGGGATTGCGTAGGACTGGGCGTATCCGGTGTGGCACCGGTCGCGAAGAGGTTGTGCACGATGGCTCGGATGCCTTGCACGTCAACGATGTTGACGTCTTCGCCCAGGGGGTCCTTGCCGAATTCGCTGATCGGCAGCGTGTAGAGCGTCAGGGAGCTGTCGGTGAGCGATGCGGCTTGGTCGACGAAGCCTGCGAGGCCGAATCCGTCGTCGACGGCGATGTTCTGTTGGGCGACCTGCAGCAGATTCCGCAGCGAGCTGGGACTGGACAACGCTCCGCCGTGGCGCAGCGCGGTTACCAGCGACACGATGAATGCCTGCTGGCGCCTTGTGCGATCCATGTCGGTGAACAACTGGTCGTTCTCGTCGCGCCGTTGCCGTACGAACGCCATCGCCTGTGCGGCGTCGATCTGTTGGACGCCACGATGGAAATCCGCACCGGAGTAGCTGTCTGAGGTGTCGTTGTTGAGGCAGACCGTGATCGGCTGCACGACCCGCGCGATCTGAAAGAACGCGCCGAGAGTGACCTCGATGAAGTGATCGATCGGCACGCCCAATAGCCGGCGCACGGTGTCGATCTCGGCCTTGCGGCCCGCTTCGCGTGCCTTCTGCTCGCGAGAAGACTGGGCGATGTTGTCGCTCAGCGAGTCCATCGACTGCCGGTATGCCAGTCCATACGCCTGCTTGATCTTGCCTTTGCATACGCCGCTCGGACATCCGGGCAGATCGACGTAATCGTCACGCGGCACCGATACGGCGCTGACGGGACCGTTGCCGCCCGGCAAGTGCAACACAATCAACACGTTGGCGTTGTAGCCGCCGACGGTTTCGTCGCCCGCGTGCAGCGCGTCGTAGATGTCCTCAGGAAGCGGTTGGCCGTGTTGGTCGAGGCGGCTGTCCAATCCCATGATCAGGATGTTCTGCGCCCCTCCCAATGACTCGGGGCCTCCGGCCAGCGCCTGTGAGGTGGTGATGCCGCCGGACAGATTGCGGTAGCCGGCCCAACCCACCGCCGTGACGGCCAGCACCGCCACGGCCGCGAGGCCGGCCAGCACTCGACCGGCGGCATGGATGCGGCGGGTGCTGCGGGAATGCGGAAGCCGATGCCGCGGGCCGTCCACCCGCGGTATCGGGTCTGTATCCAAGCCCGAAACGGCCGGTCGACTCATAACAGAGCCGGATTATCCCGGCACCTCCTGAGAAGGCCGGTGCGGTTTTCTCAGGATCGGCTGTCAGGACAAGCGATCGGCCCCCGTCCGCCAGCAGAGGGACCGATTCCTACCCGGTGTCGTCAGGCGCGCTCAGTAGCTCACTTCCTACTCTGCACCGGCTGCCGCTGGGTCCCAGCCGCTACGGGGTCGGTGCTGGCATTTCCACCGCCGACCCGCCGGAAAAACGAAATCAGCCTGCGCGCTCGGACTGGCGTTGCTCGCGGAGCAGGCGCAGCCCATGGGCCGCGAAGGCCGCGATAGCGAACACCACGAGCAGCCAATACGGCGGACGGGCGAGCTCCCACACGAAAAGCGCCGCGAACGCCGGCGCGCGCTGCGTGATTGCCAGCACGCCGGCAGCACACGTCAGCGACACCGCAGACACATGGATATCCGTGCCGGCCCACTGGTTGAGGGCAATCGTCAGGAGCGATCCAGCCGCAGCACCCGTCGCCAATGCAGGCGTCAGCATGCCGCCGATCGCGCCCGCACGCAGGAACAGCGCGGTCAGCAACGGTTTCAACAGCAAGATGACCGCGGCCGCGCCGAGCGTCAGACCGCTGTTGAGGCTCACCGTCAGGATGCTGCTGCCGTTGCCTGGCAGCTCGGGCCACCGGATCGAGCAGATGCCTATGAGCAGGCCCGCCGCTGCGATCGACGGAATCAGCACCCACGACTTGAGTTGCACCTTGGGCCGCGCTGCGGCCATCACACGGTTGAACGCCAGCCCCACCGCGACCGCCAATGGCGCGATGACCAACGCAAGAAACGCGAACAGGTAGGACAGCCGCGCGTCTGGCCATCTGAGCACGTGCTCGAAGTGGGTGACGGGGGAGGACACCGCAACCGCAAGGCTTGACGTGATCAACGCGGCGCCGACCGCTCTCGGATGCCAGGTGCCGAGCAGGATGCGGGTCGCGAACAGTGCGCCGCCAAGCGGCACGCTGTATACCGCACCAAGCCCTGCCCCGGCCGCGCACGCCAGCAGAATTTCGCGATCTCGTGCCGTCAGCGTCAATCGCGTGGTGCCGAAATCGCCCAGCGCCGCAGCGAGTTGGCGCGGAGCGCCTTCACGGCCCAGCGACGCCCCGGCTCCGACGAGGAGTACCTGCAGGCCGGCATCGATCGACATCGGCACCCGCGGAATCGCGCGGTGGTCTTTGATCGTCTCGGTCAAGCCGGGAACCTCGGTGTGCCGTCGAAGAATCCACCAACCGCAGCCGGCCAGCGCGCCCCCGATCATCGGGCCGACGGCGCGCCGCACCCGGCTGCTTTCGCCGACACCGGTCAGCAGCGTGCCGAATGCGTAGTGATAGGTGAGGTGTTCGACCGCGTGCAGCAGCAGCGTCGTGGCCGCGCCCGCGACACCTGCCAACAGCCCGATGATGACGATCGCACAACCGAACTCAACGGTGCGCCGCGTCACCAGCTGAATCTATATGTGTCTCCGCGGCCAGGCCGCACTGTCGGCGTTGGTGACGAGCAGGCAAGCTGATGCGAATGGAAAGCCCGCGGCTGCTGTTCGTGCACGCACATCCCGACGACGAAACCCTGACGACGGGCGCGACCATCGCCCATTACGTCGCCCGGGGCGCCAAGGTGCGCGTCGTCACGTGCACGCTCGGCGAGGAGGGCGAGGTGATCGGCGAGCGCTGGGCACAACTGGCGCCAGACCGAGCGGATCAGCTGGGCGGTTTCCGAATCGGCGAGCTGAGCGCGGCGCTGCACGCGCTGGGAATCGAGCAACCTTTGTTTCTCGGCGGTGCAGGCCGGTGGCGCGACTCGGGGATGGAAGGCACGCCGCCGCGACACCGGCAGAGATTCATCGACGCCGATCCGCGCGAGGCCGTCGGTGCGCTGGTGGACATCATCCGCGAGCTGCGCCCACACGTCGTCGTCACCTACGACGCCCATGGCGGCTACGGCCACCCCGACCACATTCACGCCCACGAGGTCACGAAGGCTGCCGTCGCGGCATCGGGTGGCACCGAGTTCCCAGGCGAACCATGGTCCGTGCCGAAGTTGTACTGGACCGTGATCGCGAGGTCCGCGATCGCCGCGGGTCTGGACGCGCTCGATGATGTGCCGCCGGAATGGAAACGCGTATCGATCGACGAACTGCCATTCGGCTACCCCGACAACGCGATTGACGCGGTGATCGACGTCGCGGATCTGCTGCCCGCGAAGGTCGCGGCGCTGCGTGCGCACGCGACCCAGGTCACCGTTGCCCCAGACGGTCGGTCCTGCGCCCTGTCGAACAACATCGCGCTGCCGATCGGGGCAATGGAGCACTACATCCTGGCGGCGGGCATACCCGGCGAGCGCGACGACCGCGGATGGGAAACCGACCTGCTGGCAGGGTTGAACGTCCAATAGCGCAAGAGGCACGCGGTAAGCTGCCCGACAATCGGTCGCGTATGGAAGGGATGGCGATGGACCCGGACATGGATCCCAACCTGCAGCACTGGCAGGACCGCGCAGACAACTATCAATGGGTGATCGGGTCGCTTGTCGCACTGTTAGACAGCATCCCGACCTGACGCCACTGCGTCCCGTCGTCCTAACACTGCTTGCGATCGACGGTGTGCTCTCGGCCGTGGCGGCGGCGTTCTTCCTTCCCCTCCGAATCGGATCTGTGCCCTTCCCTATCAGCGCGCTGATCAGTGGTCTGGTCAACGCCGCGCTGGTGTGGGCCGCACTGCAATGGACATCCGCCCCGCGGATCGCCGCATTGCCGTTGTGGTGTTGGCTGCTGACCGTCGCTGGGCTGACGTTCGGCGGGCCGGGTGACGACATCGTGTTCGGCGGCGTCGGAATCATGGAGTACGCACCGCTGCTGCTGATTGTCTTGGGCGCGCTACCGCCCGCACTGTTGCTCTGGCGTCATGTCCAGGCGGCTGTCTGACGATTACTTCGTCTTCTTGCCGGTGCCATCCTTCTTGCCGCCCTTGATTTCGTGCTTCGCGCCCGTGTCGTTGTTGGTCGCTGGCGATCCGGTGGACGACTCCGTCGCGCCTTTCGTCGTCGGTCCCTCGTCGCCCTTCTTATGGCCGTTCGAGACTTTCGCAGATGCCGTTGTTGTCTCGTTCCGCGTGCCGCGAACCTCGCCCTGACCCGAAACGCCAGTCGATGACGAGGGGGTTGTCTTGGGCTCCTTGGCCGCCTGTATCACATCCTGGGCCGTGTCGACCGCGGATTCCTTCTGGCCTTTCACGGTGACCTCATCGGCGGCGTCAGTGGCTTCTTCGTTGGGTGCCGCAGCCGGTTCATCGGGCACCGCAGCCTCTTCGTTGGGTGCCGCAGCCAGTTCATCGGGCACCTTAGTCTCTTCGTTGGGCGCCGCAGCCAGTTCCTCATCCTTGACCGCGATGTGCTTTTCATTGCCCTGCGTTGTCTCGGTCAGGGTTGCTGCTGCCGTCGTCACGTCATCGGTCGCGGCCGTGACGGTTGGCTCCGTCGTCGCAGGACTCGCCGCGAACGGGAGATGAATCGGCGGTAGTGGCGGAATCGGCGGCAGTGGCGGCAACCAGAACTTCAGTTGGTCATTGGCCAGGAAGATGAACGAGTTGATGGTGTCGATGCCGACGTTGACCAATCCCTGGACGAAGCTGATCTTCCCGTCGAGCCAGTCGGCGA
>DASQCE010000105.1:0-11628 GCA_035634855.1 Mycobacterium sp. | reverse complement strand
AGGCTGAATGGTCTGAGCTGCAAGGCATCGCCTCCCCGCTGCGATCCTTGCGCCAGTCTTGTCCGCAGCAGGTCAGCCCCGGTGACGTCGCCCGGCTCTATGACGCGATGGCGAGCTGATCAGTGAGATCCCGACCACCGACCAAGACAGCGCGCATCAGGCGCTGGACCACATGCTGGTCAGTGTGCGCGAGCACGCCTGGCCCAACGTGCCCTCGGTGACGGTGGGCGCTGCGGAGGTTAAAACTCGTCGTCCTCGTCGATGAACCCGGTCGGATCGAAGGGCCGCATATCAGCGAACTGTCACAAATACCCGGGAAGCGGTTGTCCGATCTCGTGTGTGAAGGCAAAGTGCGGGCGGTCGGCGCCTCATCCTGGGCCTCTCTGTCCGCCTTCTTCCGGCCCCCCAACATGCCAAAACTGCAGGGCTACCCGCTGCATCCCTTTCGGTGTTTCTCATCATCGTCAGTCCTTCCCGCCAAGCACAGCTCGGCGTGTCAGACCAAGGTCAGATCCACCGTTGTTCAGACAATCCCTATCAGAACGGCACGTCCACGAAACCGTTCGTGGTGTCGGCGTTGTCGTGGTTCGATTCGTGGAACCCCAGCGATGGGACCTGGGGATCGGTGCCATACGGCACGAGCGGATCGGTACCGGCGCTGGAGACGGGCGCGGGATGCGTCGCGGCGCTGGCGATGGGCGCGGGATGCGTAGCGGCGCTGGCGATGGGCGCGAGCGCAACCGCTCCACCGATCGCGGCTGCGGCCAACCACGGTGCGACGTACTTGAGCGTTGTTTTCATGATGTCTTCCTGTTTGCTGGGCGCCCTATTTGGGCGATGCCCAATCACGGCGCTCTAGGTGATGAACAGTTCGGTGTGAACTTGCTCGCGGCCCAAGCTATGTGTCCGCAGTCGCCCTGGCTCGCTTGTGCCCACAACCCGCACAACCGGCGATTTTTCAGCTTCTGCGCATTGTGCTCACCGATGCGGGCGTGCGGTATCCGGTGGAACGGGCCAGCAGCGCCGCCCGATCGCATCGGCGTCGGCATCCCACCGACGGCTGTTCACCACCCTCGATCATGTCATCGGCGCTCCGCTTTGACGGTCGGGTCAACCTGCATCGAATATGCATCGATTGTGGATCGAATGTTCTTCGTTGCCAACGTGATTCGCCCCGCCACTGGAGGTCAAGTGGCGGGGCCGAAGGACGCCGCTGTGATCGTCGTCGGGTGGGTTGGCCAGCGGGTAAACGTGGGGCGAACGCGGACGCGAGACTTGGCGTCAGTTCGAGCGTCTAGCGATCGGCTGACCACAGGGCCGCCCTCTCTTTTGGGTTTGGAAGCGTTCGACCTTGCCGCAGGTTTGTGAATGATAGGGCCGCGATGTCGAGTACTTGATGTCATGATCGCGCACAGTTCAGGCCTGTGGGAGAGGCAGCGGAATGGACGACACCTTGTTGGCTACGCCGGTGATTTTGCCGGCAGGTCGTGCTCGTTGGTGCAGTCTTGGGTCGGCGAGCGTGTTGCTTCGCACCGAATCGCCGACCACAAGGCGCATCTGGCTACGTGCGACGGCCGTGATGAAACAGCAAGTCGTCCCCCAACATTGGGTATTGAGGCGTGAAGTGGGTGGTCGGGGTGTTGTTGATCTCGACATTGCCGGCCGATTCGCACTGGCTTCCCGACACGCTCTCGGTGCAAATCTTTTCAGCCGGAACGGGGGCGGCCGCGGCCGGCGGGGCAGCCGAGATCGCTACGGCGGCAGCGCCCGCCGCCAACAGCGGTGCAATATGGATCAGGTTGATGCGCATGGCGACGCTCCTTACGATGGTTGGACCTAATCTGGAATAGAACCTGGCGGTGAGGCTGTGTACATATCCGTCGCCTCCCTTGGATTACTGGAGCACGGCGGCGCCGTGCCAAGAACAGGCTCCGTCGCCGCGACCTGAATCACCATCCGGCAGGCACCCCAACCTCGCTGGGGGTGCTGGCACCCCCATGCAGGGGATCGCAGCGTCCGGTGACCGCCTCCCACAGCCGAGGGTCGAGAAGCACCCCCGGGTATCTGTACAAAAGATGGCGTGTGATGAGGACCCGGCTCGCCCGCACGCTCGTCGGCAGCTGACTTCTGCGGATCGTGGGCGCACAAATCGCTGTGCGGCGAGGGGGCGGTGGACTTTCACCGCCGCGATTAGCCGAACCGCTGCGCTCCGCTGTCATCGCCCGTAACAGCGAGTTGGGCACAATAAGGTGTTAGCAGAGTCGCCACGTGACCCTCGGATCCGCGGGAGTTCGCGTGTGCGGCCGCGCCTAAGGGGGCGGTACGAATGGCAGCCGCACGCTGGACGCGTACCTCGTTCGGGGTGCTGTTCGCGTTGTACGCCACGGGCCTGCTGATCTGGCTGACGCTCGGTCTGCTACCGACAATCTCAGCAATTCTCCCGTCCGTCCGGCATGTTCTTGAACCGGTTGCCATGCAGGGCGGTGCGCTTGGTACTGCGGTTGATCGGATCACGTCCGCGGACATGTCGATGTCGACGATGTCAATGTCGACCGCCCGGGTGCTAGTCCAATATGGCTTCAGCGCTTTGAACTTCGGTCTTGGATTGATGCTGGCCATTCGGCGGCCGGACGAACCGGTGCCGCGGCTGCTGGCCTTCGCATTGCTGGGCACCGCCGCTACCTTCAACATGCCCAGTCACAGAGCCTTTTACATCACCGGCGGCCCGTGGCCGATCGCGGCCATCCATTTCACCTTCCACATCGTCTCCGGCGTGAGCTACCTTTGGGCAGTCCTGCTGTTTGCGGATGGAACCCTGCCGTCGAGGGTGCGAGTGTCGGCGCGCGGCCAGCGGGTGGCCGCCGTCGCGGTCACCCTCGCGGCTACCTTCATCTGCTGGCGAAGCAGCTTTCTGGCCCATCCGCAGTTCTTCGTGATCTTCTTCGGCATCCTGATCCCGGTCGTAGGAATCGGCGCCCAGGCGCTCCGACTCGCCGATCCTGCAACCGATACCGCTCACCGCCGAGCCGCGCGGCTCCTGACCGCCGCACTGCTGCCCGCCCTCGGCGTGGCGGTGACGTGGTTGGCGGCCCGAGCCGTGCAGTGGGTCGGCGGGTCAGCGGGGGAGGCCTCGGGACGGCTGGCAGTCAGTCTGCAGGATCTGTTCCCGGCCGTGTTCGCCATCGTTCCCGTGGTGCTGTTCGCCGGGATCGTCCGCCATCGCCTGTGGGGCATCGACCGAGTGTTGAGCCGGGTGCTGGTATACGGCGCGATCGCGGCGGTGGTCAGCGCGGCTTACGTCGTGGCAGTAGCTTTCGGTGGCTGGCACGCCGGTGGCGCTCTGTGGTTCTCGGTGCTGGTGCTCTCTGTCATGGCCGTCGCGATCGAGCCGATTCGTTCCCGGGCCAGGCGCTGGTCGAATCGAATCGTGTTCGGCCAGGACCTGAGCCCGAGCGAGGCGATACGGACGCTGATCAGCGGCCTCGAACATCTCTCCCCGACTGCAGAATTGGATCAGCTGGTCGAGGTGACTGTCCGGGCAACCCGCGCGCAGCGGGCCGAACTATGGCTAGTCGACGGCGATGATCTCGTTTGTGCCGCGAGCACAAATGGGGAAGGCGAGCGCCGAGCCGGGCCGTACCAGCACAGTGCGGATGCCCTGCAGGCAGCACTGGGTGCCAGCAAGGTCTGGCCGGTGGTGTACCAGCACCAGCTCCTGGGCGTGCTGGCGGTCTGGGCCGCCGGCGATGTTTCCCTTACTGCAGCAGACGAATCACTGTTGGCCGAGGTCGCCGCGCACGCCCGCGTGCTCGTGAATAACGCCTTGCTGACGGTGCGTCTGGCCCGGCAGGTTCAGAAGCTGAGCGTGCATGCTGAGCAGCTGACCGATTCGCGGCATCGAGTGGTGGCAGCGCAGGACGCCGAACGAAAACGCCTGGAAAGGGATTTGCATGACGGCGCACAACAGGCACTGGTCGCCGCCATTATCGGGCTTCGGATGGTGCGAGCATCCGGTCTCGACCGGTCTGAGGCGATCACGGATCTCGCTGAGCTGTCGCAAGTCCTGGAAACAGCACGGAACACATTGCTCGATCTGTGCGGGACGTCGGTACCCGCGGTTGTCGCCGAAGCCGGCCTGGTGGGGGCCGTGCACGGTGCCGCCGAGCTGTCCCGCCGGTCCGGCCTGGACGTGCGAGTTCACGTGGATGTGCCACCCGCGCTGGATTCGCAGGTCGCGGCTGGTGTGTACTTCTGTTGCGTCGAGGCCTTGCAGAACATCGCCAAGCACGCCCGGGCCACCAATGTTCGGATCGACATCCAAAGCGGCGACGCAGAATTGCGTTTCGCGATCAGCGATGACGGCGTCGGGTTCAGCCAATCCGGCGCTCTCGATTCTGTCGGTGGCGTGGCCAAATTGGCGGAACGGGTCGCCGTACTGGGCGGCTCGCTGGTCGTGGAGTCAGCGCCGGGCAGAGGCACGCAGATCGTCGGGAGGGTGCCCTGCCCCGGTGTGTGTGCGGTGGCGTCCGCGGCCGGTGAATGGGTCGGTGCGCGGTGAGATCTGATGTCAAGCGCGCGGGGACCATCGTCGGTTGCCGACTTGCAGTTGCTGTTGTCGGGTATTCGTTGTTGGCGTTGGGCTGGCGAAACTTGGTAGCGACCCCGGCTCGGTGGCCGTTGTGGGTGGTGGTGACGGCCACTGTTCTGGTCGCGGGCCTGTTGTCTCTGACCAGTCGTCCGATCACGATGCTGGCCGATCGGCTCAGCTTCGGCGAGCGTGCGGACAGCCACCGGCTGATGCGGGAGCTGCTTGCCCGGATGTCGGACACGCTGCCGGTGGGTGAGGTGGTGCCCCGGCTGGCTGAGGCGGCTGGACGCACTGCGCACAGCGACCGCGCCGAGGTGCGGGTCTGGTTGCCCGGTGGTGAGAAGTGGTCGCAGGTGTGGCCGTCGCCGATCAGACCCCGCACGGACTCGCTCACGATCGGGGTCCGACATGGCGGTGACGTGCTTGGTGAGATCGAGGTCGCGATGAACCGTGCCGAGCAATCGGCCTTCGACCGAAGACTCCTCGAGGAGTTGGCGGGTCCGGCAGGGGTGGCGCTGTCGACGGTGCGGCTGACGTATGAGCTGGCGCAGCGGGCGGCCGATCTCGAGCGACTCACTCTGGCGTTGCAGCAGTCGCGCCAGCGCCTGGTGGATGCGCGTCGCGACGAGCAGCAGCGGCTGCAGCACGAGGTGGCTGATCGCGTGATCCGACATATGAGGAGTGCCTCGGATGCGGTGGCCAGAGTACGTGCGCGCGCAGCCAGTACGTCCTCGCTCGAACTCTCTTCGGCCGAGACCGAATTGGGCACGGCACTTGACCGGCTCCGCGTTCTCTCGCGAGGCATCTACCCGCCCACACTGAGCGAGTCCGGCCTTGCGGTGGCGTTGGCGGGCTGGCCGGTCAGCACGGGCGTCCCTGCCGCCATCCAGGTGGACGGCGCCGATCGGCTACGGGACAGGCCCGAACTGGAAGCCTGCATCTATTTCTGTGTGGTGACCGCGCTGGGCTCACTCGCTGACCGCGGCGCCGACCGACTTTCCGCGATGGTGTCCATCGAGCCCGGCGCTGTAAGTTTCCGCGTCGGCGCGAGCTGCCAAACGGACATCAGTGCGGCCGAGGTGCTGGCAATCCGGGACCGCGTCGAGGCGTTCGACGGTTCGATGCTCGAAGCATCGACCGGCTCCCCGCAGACCGCTATCGCCGCAACTGTCCCACTGGCGTTGACCGGTACCGGTGCTCTATCAGTCGGCACGGCAGGTGGGTAATGGCGATCCGAGTTGTGTTGGCCGAAGACAGTTTCTTGGTCCGCGAGGGAGTCCGACGGATGCTCGAGTGCAGCGACCAGGTCGAGGTCGTCGCCACGTGCGGTGACCTCGGCGAGGCACTCGGGGCAATCGACGAGCATCGTCCAGACGTCGTACTCACCGACATTCGGATGCCACCGAACCGGAAGGACGAGGGAATCCAGATCGCCCGACATTGCCGCACGGCACACCCCACAACCGGGGTGGTGCTGCTCAGCCAGTACGTCGAGCCGAGTTACGTTCGGGTGCTGCTCGATCAGGGCACTGAAGGCCGCGGTTATCTGCTCAAGGAACATCTTGCCGACCTCGATGACCTCCTCGTGGCGATTACGTCAGTCGCGCGTGGCGGATCGGCGATCGATCCCAAGGTTGTGCAGTCGCTGGTTCAAGCCAGGGCATCGGGTGAGGACGCACGTATGGAGCGACTCAGTCCCCGGGAACGCGAAGTCCTCGCGTTGATCGCCGAAGGGCGAACGAACGCCGCGGTCGCACAGCAATTGGTGCTCAGCCAGCATGCGGTGGAGAAGCATATTAACTCCATATTCTCAAAGCTGAATCTCAGTGGAGACCAAGAGCTCCACCCGCGCGTCCGTGCCACGCTGATGTACCTCGCGGAGGGACGCAACTGACATGGCCGGATACAGTGCGAGCGAATCAACCGCTGTTGTGCGCGTGCTGGTTGTCGATGATCAGAGGCTGTTTCGGCGTGCTGCGGCCGCACTCGTACGGTCTGTGGACGAGTTTAAACTGGTCGGCGAGGCCGAGACCGGTGAGCAGGCCGTGGAGCTCGCCGCGCTCCTGCGCCCGGAGCTGGTGCTGATGGACGTGCGGCTGCCCGGAATTGACGGTGCAGAGGCGACCAGACGCATTCTCGAAGAGCTTCCAGATACGCGGATCGTCCTGGTGTCGACGTACGAGGCCCACGACTTGCCGGCCGCGATCAGCGGCTGCGGAGCGCGGGCATTCATCCGTAAACAGGATCTGGACGCGGAAGCCCTGCAACGCTGGGCGCAAACCTGATCCCAGGACCTCGCGCCGTTGCCACGCTCTGACAATGTGATTCGCGTTCGAGACCGGCCGCAGCACCATCTGGGCCGAGGTGCTCGTTGTCTGCCGGGACGGCGAACAGATTGAGCTCATCGAATCCGCCTTGAGCTTCGAGGTGGCATCCGACGAGCGGTGTGAGAATGGCTTGACCTAGGTTCCGCCCGCATACGCGCATGACGTTCTATCGAACGGAATCGGTTGACACCAAGCCGATTTCGACGTGCTTCAAGCGATGCCGGCGCCGCCGCCACGGGCAGGTTCTGGTCCCGGCGCCGACCGGCAAGGCCGTCGATGTGGCGGTGCACGAAGGAGCCGGCGACACCGGCTACACCCTCGCCAAAGCCTCGCGCTGCGTACAGGACGGCACCCTCAAACTCGGCCATCTCGACCTGGTGATCATCGACGAAGCCTGCATGGTTGGCACCAACGACCTGCGCCAACTATTCACTGCTACAACGAGAGCCAACGCCAAGACCGTCCTCGTGGGCGACGCCCACCAACTCGCCCCCCGTCAAGGCCCGCGGCGGCATGTTCGCAGTGGATTCTCAATTCGATGCCACCACCGATGGGCGGCCTATCAAGATCGTGTCGGTCATCGACGAGCACACCCGAGAATGCCTGGGTGGACTGGTCGAGAGATCCATAACTGCCGACGAGCTGATTGGTGAGCTGGATCGCCTGGCCGCCCAACGCGGACATGCGACAACGGGCCGGAGCTGGCCTGTGCGGCAATGGCCGACTGGTCGGGCACCCGGGTTGGACTGTGCTTCATCCCGCCCGGTGAACCGTGGCGAAACGGCTACATCGAATCGTTCAACAGCCGCATCCGCGACGAATGCCTCAACATTAACGTCTTTTGGTCGCTGGCCCAGGCCCGCGTCGTCATCAGCGACTGGAAGCGCCAATGTAACTGGGACCGGCCCCATTCCGCGCTCGGCTATCAGTCTCCCGCTCGCTACGCGGTCACCTGTACCCACTGAATCTTCTTCGCATGAATTTGAGCTATTCCCGATTGCGCCCGCCGTGGGCGCCGCGCTTGTATCAGGCGCGGCGAGCGGCCTCCTGGGCCAGTTGCACGCGCGAGGTGAGGCCGAGTTTCGTGTAGACGTGGGTGAGGTGAGTTGCCACGGTGCGCGGGGACACGAACAGCCGGGCGGCGATGTCTTTGTTGCCGAGTCCTTCTCCGACGAGTCGGACGTCGAGCTCGGTCGGCGTCGACGATGCCCAGCCGCTGCTGGGCCGTTTACGTTCACCACGGCCGCGCTGCGCGTACGCGATCGCCTCGCTCGCAGACAACGCGGCCCCCTCGTTCCACGCCGACTCAAACTCCTTGTCGGTCAGGCATCACGCACCGATGCAACCGAGGTGTGGTAGGCATCGTCGTAGACCTTGAACCGGACTATACCTGTGCGACGGCGCAGTGCGTCTGCGGCACCAAGCAGTCGGGCAGCTTCACGGTGACTCTCGGATTCGCAGGCAAGTGCAGCGAGGATCTCCAAGGCATCCGGTGATACCGCCTGGGAATCGACGGCGACGGCGACGGCTAGCGCGCTGTGGGCGTCGCGTTCCGCCTGATCGGGCTCACCCTCGGCGATGGCCACGCGGGTCCGGGCGATCAGGGCGAGGGCTAAGTTGAAGCCACTGGCCACTGACACCGTTCTGTCGGCGTAGCTTCTGGCCGCGGCCAGGTCACCACGGGCGAGCGCGATTTCGGTAAGGGGGGTGACGTTGGCGCCTGGTATGGGGTGTGTCGCCATCATCTCACGGGCGACTTCGTCGGCCTTTGCTGCCGCCGCGACGTCGCCCGCTGCTAGCGCTGCCCGCGCCAGTGGGGCGTAGCCAATGCCCGCAAGGAAGCCACCGAATTCCGCGCCCAGCTCGCAGGCGGTGACGGCGGCCGCCCGCGCACCGTCGGTGTCGCCCAGGTGGGCGAGGGTGTGGCCCAAGTGGGACAGAGCGGCGAGCTGTCCGAACGGATCGTGCGCCTCCTCGGCTTCGGCGACCAGCTGACGGAATTGCGCCGCGGCCGCCGTGAGTTGTCCCTGCATCATTTGGGCCGTGCCGATGCCCCAGAATCGGCACATCCGCGCGACGAAAGGGTCCCCGATGTCAGTGGCGAGCCTGCGTCCCTCGAAGCCGGCTTCCAGCGCGGCTGCCGGCTCACCCGCGACGGTCGCTGTGAAGGCCTGCCACCACAAGACTTGGCTCAATCTCCAGGTGTCGCCGAGAGCGCGGGCCAACTCGAGTGCCTCGGCGAGGTAGGGACGCGCCATATCGGGTGTGAACACGGCGGTGCTGCCGCAGGCGGTAAGCGCCCTCAGCAGCAGAGCTGGTTCGCCGACCTCTCGTGCGATGGTCAGAGACTGTTCGACGTGTTCCAAACTGTCCGGGGCGGAGATCACCGATGCGAGCATCGCTTTGTCGGCGAGCGCCCGCGCGTGGACTGCGCGGGGCACACGGGATGCATACTGGGTTTCGTCGGCGGGGATTGCGTAGAGCCAGGACAATCCTTCCAGGATCCGCCCCCGTGAGAGCCACAGTGGCTGCAGCGACGACACCAACCGCAACGCGTCCTCGGTGGCGTTGCGCTCGCGGCTCCATCCGAATGCCGCCCGCAGATTGTCGAATTCGGTTTCGGCCTGCTCCACCACTCGCAGGCTTTCTTTGGTGAAAGGCTCATCGAGGACCGCGGCCATAGCCGTGTAGTGGTCGCGGTGTCGGTCCCGCACCTTGTCGGCCTCGCCGGCCCCACCGAGCTTTTCCATCGCATACTGCCGCACCGTCTCCATCAGGCGGTAACGCGTTCGGCCGCTGTTGTTTTCGGCCACCACAAGGGACTTGTCGACGAGCAACGTCAGCAGGTCGAGGATCTGATGTGGGTGCAGTTCACCGTCGCCGGCGACCGCCTGGGCGGCGTTAAGGTCGAATCCACCCACGAACACGGCCAGTCGGCGAAACACAACCTGTTCGGGTTCGGTCAGCAGCGCGTATGACCAGTCGACCGATGCCCGCAGCGTCTGCTGGCGACGCACCGCGGTGCGCGCTCCACCGGTGAGCAGTCGGAAGCGGTCATGGAGGGTGTCGAGAATCTCGCTCATCGTCAGCGCCCGCACCCGGGCCGCGGCCAGTTCCAGGGCCAAAGGCATGCCGTCCAGCCGTTGGCAGATCTCCCGTGCCGTGGCGGCGGTGTCGCCGGTGACGGCGAAGTCATGCCGGGCGTGTCGGGCACGGTCGGTGAACAGCTCGACCGCCTCGTTGGCCAGCGACAGCGGGGGCACCCGCCACGTCACCTCACCCGGCACACCGATCGGTTCGCGGCTGGTCGCCAATACCGTCAGTCCGGGGCATGCATCCAGCAGCGCGGTCGTCAGCGTGGCCGTGGCGTCGAGCAGATGCTCGCAGTTATCCAGCACCATCAGCATGTGCCGGTCGCCGATGAAGCGGAGCACCGTCTCGGTCGCAGACCGGCCGGGTTGGTCGGGGAGACCCAGCGCCCGTGCCGCGGTGACCGGCACCAGTGCGGAGTCGGTGATGGGTGCCAAGTCGACGTACCACTGGCCGTCGCCGAACGCACCCGTCATGTTGGCCGTGACCTGGACGGCCAACCGGGTCTTGCCGATCCCGCCTGCTCCCGTCAGGGTGACCAGACGGTCTTGGCCGAGCAGACCTTGCACCTCGGCAACTTGCGTTTCGCGGCCGACGAATCGGGTCAGATACACCGGAAAGTGCTGCGCGACAACAACGTCTGACGTTCGTAGCGGCGGGAAATCGTTATGCAGATCGGGATGGCACAGCTGCATAATGTGTTCCGGTCGGGGCAGGTCGCGCACGCGATGCACACCCAGATCGGCCAGCCACGCATCCTCGGGCAGTCGATCGAGCACCAGATCGCTGGTGGTTGCCGACAGAACGGTCTGGCCGCCGTGGGCCAGGTTGCGCAGCCGTCCGGTCCGGTTGATGGTGGGGCCGATGTAGTTGCCTTCGTCGCGTAGCTGCACCTCCCCGGTGTGCAGGCCGATGCGCAGCCGGATCGGGGCCAGCGGCGCCCGCTGCAATGCCAGCGCACACGCCACCGCATCGGACGCACGTGTGAAAGCGACTACGAAACTGTCGCCCTCACCCTGCTCAACCGGCCGCACCCCGTGATGGGCAGTGACCAGCCCGGCCAGTGACCGGTCCAGCTGTGCGACCGCCGCGGTCATCTGCTCGGGCTGGGTCTGCCACAGCCACGTCGAGCCCTCAACGTCGGCGAGCAGCAGCGTCACCGTTCCCGTCGGCACGAATTCAGTCACACCCGGATCGCTCCAGTTCAGCGGTTCAACGTCGCTCATGCTAGCCAGCATCGGGCAGGCCGGACCCCACAAACATCAGCAGATGGTCGTAGATTGCGCCGCCGATCTACGACCCGGGAGGGGATATCTACGTGCTTTGACCGATGGTCTCAACAGCACGGCGTCAGATCCTCGATTCGACAACGTCCACATCCCAACAACAGGAAGTGAAACCCCATGACATTGCCTCCGCGCCACATCGCCCTGACCACGTTGGCTCTTCGCCGGCTGCTCAAGCAGATCGCCGACGCGCTCGTGCCAGCAGAGGTAGCGATCCTCGACATCAGCACCGCCACCGGCACCACCCAGGTGGCGACGGCCTTCGCTGAACTGGGCATCGCCGACGTACTCGGTGATGAAGTCTTGACGGCGGCGCAGATCGCGGCACGACTCGGCA
>DASQCE010000104.1:0-5665 GCA_035634855.1 Mycobacterium sp. | reverse complement strand
CACGCTCAACCCCAGATTCCGGCTAGCTCACCGGCAGTAACTTCGGTCTAAGGCGTCAATCCGTCGGTGCGGCAGCCTCTTCGAGCGTCAACAGCTCATGCATGACGGCCCGCAGTGCGGGGCTTTTGTCGTCACGTCGCCACGCCGCGCGCAGATGCACGTCGCCGGTGGTCGGCACGGATTCATCGAGCGGGATGAACACCACGTGCGGGTCGGTGACGTTGCTCGCCACCGAGGCCAACGTCAGGTGGCTGCCGACCTGGGCACTGACCAGCGCCAGAGCGGTTTGCGTGTCGGGGGCTACCTGGACGACATCGGCGACGAAGCCGCACGTGCGTGCAAGGCGCCGTAACCGGTCGGGCAGCACCGAACCCTCATGCGGGGGCAGCGAGACGAAGGAGTCTGCGGACAGCTGGGATATCGACAGCCGGCGGGCGCCGGCCAGCGCGTGTGTGTCCGGCAATGCCACCACCAGTGAGTCGCGCATGACGACGCGTGCGTTGATATCAGCCGGGATGACATCCCAGCGGCCCAGCGCGACGTCGGTCTCGCGGGCCAGCAGTCGCTTCATTGCCGGTTGCGCGAAATTCTGGCTGGACATCTCCAGCACGATGCCCGGCCGCTGCGAGCGCACGGCCCTGGCCAGCCGAGCCACCAGCCCATGGGTGGAAACACCCGCGAAGGCGATTCGCACCGTGCCCACTTCGCCGTGATCGGCCGAGGCGACAGCGGCGCGGGCGCGGCGCAGCGCCTCGAGAACTTCTTTGGCCGGTTCGACAAGGGCTTGACCCGACGAGGTCAGGCGCACCGAGCGGGTGTTGCGATCGAACAACGTCGTCCCCAGCTCGCGCTCCAATTGCTTGATCGTTCGGCTCAGCGGTGGCTGCGCGACGTGTAACCGCTCGGCTGCACGGCCGAAGTGCAGCTCCTCGGCGACTGCAAGGAAAGATCGGATCTCGTTGATGTCCATGTCGTCCCACCACGAATTATTTCTCTCAGGGTAATACATAGGGACTGATTAGGTATTGGACTGACAGTAATCTGCTGCGCGATAGTGGTCTCATGTACACCGGCAATCCCGACGTCCCCGACGACGTGTTCAGCGATGTCCTCAAGCAGATCTCTGTCTTCGTGCGGACCAAGGTCATGCCGCGGGAGTTGGAGATCATGACCACCGACGCCATCCCGGCCGATCTGCGGGCGCAGGCGGCCGAGATGGGATTGTTCGGGTATGCCATTCCGCAGGACTGGGGTGGGCTTGGCCTCGACCTGGTGCAGGACGCCGAGGTCGCCATGGAACTCGGCTACACGTCCTTGGCATTGCGGTCGATGTTCGGCACCAACAACGGAATCGCAGGCCAGGTACTGGTTGGGTTCGGCACTGACGAACAGAAGGCGCGGTGGCTGCCCGACATCGCGTCCGGCGACGTGGTGACGTCGTTCGCGCTGACCGAACCCGGCGCCGGGTCCAATCCCGCCGGCCTCAAAACCACGGCGAAGCCCGACGGTGACGACTGGATCGTCAACGGCAACAAGCAATTCATCACGAACGCCACCGAGGCCGGGCTCTTCGTGGTCTTCGCGCGTACCGCCGCCGCGACCGAGACCAGCACCGGAATCGCGGTTTTCCTGGTGCCTGCCGATGCTCGGGGTATCACCGTAGGGACCAAAGACGCCAAGATGGGGCAAGAGGGTTCTCGCACAGCCGACGTCACTTTCTCGGACGTGCGTGTCGGACCGGAAGCGCTGGTCGGCGGTGACGGCGACATCGGCTATCGGGCCGCCATGACATCCCTTGCGCGTGGCCGTATCCACATGGCAGCACTGGCAGTGGGCAGCGCACAACGCGCGCTCGACGAATCGGTCGCCTACGCAGCGTCCGCAACACAAGGCGGTACCCCGATCGGGAACTTCCAACTCGTGCAGGCGATGATCGCCGATCAACAGACCGGTGTGCTCGCGGGCCGAGCGCTGGCTCGTGAAGCCGCGCGGCTATACGTCACCGGAGAAGACCGACGCATCGCGCCATCGGCTGCCAAGCTTTTCTGCACCGAAATGGCCGGAAAGACAGCCGATTTGGCAGTGCAGGTACACGGCGGGGCCGGGTACATGCGTGAGGTGGCCGTCGAACGGATCTACCGCGACGTCAGACTCATGCGCCTGTACGAGGGGACGAGCGAAATCCAGCGCCTGATCATCGGAGGGGGACTGGTCCGCCAGGCTCAGCGGAGCGCGTCATGACCCTTCCGCTCGAGGGGATGACGGTCGTCGCGATCGAGCAGGCGGTCGCCGCACCGCTTGCCACACGCAACCTCTCCGATCTCGGGGCGCGCGTCATCAAGGTGGAGCGCATCGACGGCGGCGATCTCGCGCGTGGGTACGACCATGTCGTCCATGGCACCGGCGCGCACTTCGTGTGGTTGAACCGTGGCAAGGAATCGCTGGCCGTCGACCTCAAGTGCGAGCAGGGCCGCCGCATCGTCCGACGGCTGATCGACCGTGCGGACGTCTTCCTGCAGAACCTGGCGCCGGGCGCTGCCGAGCGGCTGGGGTTCGGCGCTGACGAACTCCGTTCCACAAGAACCGAATTGATCGTTGTCAACATGTCAGGATTCGGTCGGGGCGGGCCGCTGGAGCACCGCAAGGCCTACGACATGCTCATCCAGGCAGAGGCTGGCCTGATCTCGATCACCGGGACGCCCGATGCGCCGGTCAAGACCGGCATACCAACCGCTGACATCGCCGCGGGCATGTACGCCTCGCAGGCCGTGCTCGCCGCGCTGCTGCGACGCTGCCGCACCGGTGAAGGGGCCACCATCGACGTCGCCATGCTCGATGCCACGGTCGAATGGATGGGACACGCCCTCTACACACAGATGCACACCGGTGGCCAGCCGCCGCGTATGGGCCTCAGCCACAGCTCCATCGCCCCCTACGACGCCTACCCGACCACCGACGGTGAAGTACTCATCGGCGTGCAGAACGATCGGGGCTGGCGTGCACTGGTCACCGACGTCTTCGAAGCGCCGGAACTGGCCGACGATCCACGATTCGCCACCAACATCGCACGTGTCCGAAATCGTCACGAATGCGACGCTGTCGTCGCCTCGTACACGGTGGGCTGGACGGCGGCTGACCTCGATGGCCGCTTGGCGGCAGCGGGAGTTCCCGCCGCACAGGTCAAGCATCTCGACCAGGTCCTCGATCACCCGCAGCTGCGTCAGCGCGATCGCTGGCGCACCGTCGGCACCGAATACGCCCCGACCGTGGCGCTGCTGCCGCCGGCTACCTTCGCCGACGTGGAGGCGCGCATGGGTGACGTGCCCGCGCTCGGCGAACACACTCACTCGCTACTCCTCGAATCCGGCATGGACCCGGACGCCGCCGATGACGCCCTCACGCAACGAATTGCCTACCAGGCCAGCCAGTTCCAGCCCGTGTCACGCTGAAAGGATTTTCAATGCTTACAGGACGCACCGCCGTCATAACCGGAGGCGCTCAAGGCATCGGACTTGCGATCGCGCGCAGATTCGCCGTCCACGGCGCCCGAATCGTCATTGGCGACCTGGACGAGACCAAGGCTAAGGAAGCCGCCGCCTCGCTGAGCGCCGACGCGATCGGCGTCGGGTGCGACGTCGCTTCCGCGGCGGATGTGGCGGCTCTGCTCGACGCCGCGACGGCGGCATTCCAGACGGTGAGCGTCATGGTGAACAACGCGGGCATCACCCGCGACGCCACCATGCGAAAAATGACGGAGCAACAGTTCGACGACGTCATCACCGTCCATCTTCGCGGCTGCTGGAACGGAACCCGACAGGCCGCAGCGATCATGCGGGAGAACGGCGGAGGATCGATCATCAACATGTCGTCGATCTCGGGCAAGGTCGGCTTCGTCGGGCAGACCAACTATTCGGCGGCGAAGGCTGGCATTGTCGGACTGTCCAAGGCAGCCGCCAAGGAAGTGGCGCACCTGGGCGTCCGTGTCAACGTGATCCAGCCGGGATTGATCCGTACGGCCATGACCGAGGCCATGCCGCAAAACGTCTGGGAACGGAAACTCGCCGAAGTTCCCATGCAACGGGCCGGCGAGCCGGACGAGATCGCCTCAGTGGCACTGTTCTACGCCTCAGACTTGTCGTCCTATATGACTGGGACCGTGGCCGAAGTGACAGGTGGCCGATACATGTGATGCCAGGAGTCGGTCACTTCTGGACTCGCGGTTGAACGTACGGGAGGCGGTCGGCGCGTCGGTCGATTCTATGGCACCGTCTATCGCGATCGACATCCACGTCGGGTGCAGTGAGCCAGCGGCGCCCTTGAGTAGAAGGGATGCCCTCCGGTCGTCGGTTTATGGCCAGGCTCGAAGGCTAGGATTCCGCACCATGCCGGCGCACTCCCGAACCGTCACCGAACCGAGCCGCGAGATCGACGTCATCCACGAGACCGACGTGCTGGTCGTCGGGTCGGGTCCGGGTGGCCTCGCCGCCGCCCTGGCGGCGTCGCGGGCCGGTGTGCGGGTGGCCCTGGTCGAGCGGTTCGGCTGCTTCGGGGGAAACATCACCACGGTCGGCGTCGAGGGCTTCGCCTGGTACCGCCGCGAGCAGACGGTGGACGCCGGCGGCATCGGATGGGAGTTCGAGCAACGCGCCAAAGAGATGGGCGCAGCGGTGCCCGAGAGTCAGTCGCTGTCCTACGAACTCGACTCCGAAGGCTTCAAGCTGGTCGCCGACCGACTGGTCGAGGAGGCGGGCATCCACGCGATGCTGCACCGCCAGTTCGTCGCACCGCTGATGGACGGCGACACCATCACCGGCATCGTCACGGAGTCAAAGGCCGGTCGTGAGGCGATCCTGGCCCGCCGGGTCGTCGACGCCACCGGGGATGCCGACGTGGCGACGCGGGCGGGCGCGCCGGTCCACAAGACTCCACGCGAGGAGATGATGGCGGCCTCGGTGATGTTCCACCTGGCGGGTGTGGACAAGGCGGCGTTCCTCAAGGGGGTCGCCGAGGATCCGCAGACATACCGCGACTGGGCGGCAGGTGAATTCGCGGCCGAGACCGACGAAAAGGACGCTGACCTCTACTCGCCGTACCTCGGCAAGCCGTTCGCCAAAGCCATCGCGGACGGGTTGCTCCCGGGCCACCTGAACACGATCGGCGGCACCTGGGGCGCGCTGCACGACACCGGCGAGCTGACCTACATGAACCTGGTCCACCTCGCCGGCTGCGACGGCACCGACCCCGACAGTCTCACCCACTTCGAGATCGAGGGGCGAAAGCAGGCCATGCTGGCGATCGAGGCGCTACGCCGCTACACGCCCGGCTGTGCGGACGCCCGCCTGCGCAATTTCGGGATGACCATCGGCATCCGCGACACCCGCAAGATCGACGCCGTCTACAACCTCACCGAGGCCGACGTGCGCGGGCAGGGCCGGTTCGGCGACAGCATCGGCATCTACCCGGAATTCATCGACGGATACGGCGTGCTGGTGCTGCCGACGACCGGGCGGTACTTGCAGATCCCGTACCGGTCGCTGCTGCCGCGGACGGTCCGCAACTTGATCGTCGCCGGGCGTGCCACCGGAGGGGACCGCATCGCGCACGCAGCGACCCGAAATATGTCATGCTGCGCCGTCACCGGCCAGGGCGCGGGCGTGGCGGCCGC
>DASQCE010000103.1:0-3024 GCA_035634855.1 Mycobacterium sp. | reverse complement strand
GTACGGATCGTCGAGCTGCGCGGTGACCACCGGCGTCATTCCCAGAGTCACGACGTGCCTGCGCTCTTCGTCGGCCAGCGTACGCAGCACCCGCATCAGCGGCAGATAGGCCGCCGACCACGACTGGTAGAGCCATTCCTCGCCGACCGGCCAGCGGCCGTGATGGGCCAACCACGGCAGATGCGTGTGCAGGACGAGCGTGAACAGCCCGGGGACGGGCTCGGAACTCGGCGGGCAGGAGCGCTGGGGGCACTCCCCACGCAAGCGGGGGGGCCACCCACCCGAAGGGTAGGGGGACGACCCGGGGTTCGACTGCGTCACGGTCGCACCGCGATTGCGACCAGGTCGAGACTGTCATTGATATCGCGGTCGGCCGCCTCGACGAGGTCGAAGTCGTCAACGGTCACAGAGGCGACGTCGGCGAGCAGGTCGTCGGGCCACGGGGCATCCGCCAGCGCGCGGGCGATCTGAGCGTCGATGATCGAGCCACCGTGTCGTGCGTCGAGCTCTGCGAGGCGCTCGCCATGAAACACCCCCAGCATCGACTCGACCGAAAAGCCCCCGTTCGTCAGCAGTTCCGTCAATTCGTCGGCGTTGAGTTCGCGGGTGTGGAACGGGTTGATCGGGGTGTCGCGGCCGGGTGAGAAGGTGATCCGGTTCGGGGTCGACATCAGCAGAACACCCGAGGGCCGCAGGACCCGACGGCACTCGGCCACGAATTGCCCTTGATCCCACAGATGTTCGATCACCTGGAAGTTGACCACGACATCAACGTCACCGTCGGGCAGTGGCAGCTCGGCCAGGTTGCCGTGCCGCATCTCCACCCGCGGATACCGGGCACGCACATGCGCGACGGCCGATTCGTCGTAATCCAGCCCGATCACGCGGCGCGCCACGCCGGCGATCAGGTCGGCGCCGTAGCCCTCGCCGCAGCCGGCCTCGAGCACGTCGCGACCCGTGCAGCGGCCGGCCAGCCGCTGGTAGACGATCTCGTGGCGACGAAACCAGTAGTTTTCCTCCGTCAGCCCAGGAATCGTGCGTTCACCGGTAAGAGGCAACGCGTCGTCCCCAAGCGGACCGTTGGTAACGAAAGAGGCGCTCATTGGAAGGCAGGCTAACGCGGATCGGCCCGATGGCGAACGGTTCGCCGACTACGGGCTGCTAGAACGCAAACTTCGACCAGTTATGGTGTTCGTGCGAACCACCAAAAGTTACTGGCGAGTAACATGATGGTAGTTGCTTCGAACGTGGTACTGCAGGCCGGCCGCCCGGCCTCTCCGAGGAGGACGAACCAGAGTCATGACGAACATCGTGGTCCTGATCAAACAGGTCCCAGACACGTGGTCGGAGCGCAAGCTGACCGACGGCGATTTCACCCTCGACCGTGAGGCCGCCGACGCCGTGCTCGACGAGATCAACGAGCGGGCCGTCGAAGAGGCGCTTCTGATCAAGGAGAAGGAAGCCGCCAACGGCACCGAGAGCACTGTGACAGTGCTCACAGCCGGCCCCCAGCGCGCGACCGAGGCCATCCGCAAGGCCCTGTCGATGGGCGCCGACAAGGCGGTGCACCTGCTCGACGACGGCCTGCACGGCTCCGACCTGATCCAGACGGGCTGGGCGCTGGCGCGCGCGCTGGGCACCATCGAGGGCACCGAGCTGGTCATCGCCGGCAACGAGGCCACCGACGGTGTCGGTGGTGCGGTGCCCGCCGTGATTGCCGAGTACCTGGGTCTGCCCCAGTTGACCCACCTGCGCAAGGTGTCGGTCGAGGGCGGCAAGGTCACCGGCGAGCGCGAGACCGATGACGGCGTCTTCACCGTCGAGGCGCCGCTGCCCGCGGTGGTTTCGGTCAACGAGAAGATCAACGAGCCTCGCTTCCCGTCCTTCAAGGGCATCATGGCCGCCAAGAAGAAGGAAGTGACGACGTTGACGCTGGCCGAGATCGGTGTCGAGGCCGACGAGGTCGGCGTCGCCAACGCCGGCTCCAAGGTCACCGCGTCGACGCCCAAGCCGCCGAAGACGGCGGGCGAGAAGGTCACCGATGAAGGCGATGGCGGCACGAAGGTCGCCGAGTACCTGGTTGCTCAAAAAATTATCTAGGCAGATCATTCCGATTTCTTTGCCGTAGGCCGAAAAGACCCAGAAAGACGTAGAAGACACATGGCTGAAGTACTCGTGCTCGTCGAGCACGCCGATGGCGCGCTGAAGAAGATCAGCGCCGAACTGATCACCGCCGCCCGCAAGCTGGGGGAGCCCTCCGCTGTCGTCGTCGGCAAGCCGGGCACGGCCGGGCCGCTGACTGATGGGCTCAAGGAGGCGGGCGCCGCCAAGATATACGTCGCGGAGTCCGACGACGCGGAGAAATTCCTGATCACCCCATATGTTGACGTGCTGGCCTCGCTGGTCGAATCCGCCAGCCCCGCGGGTGTGCTGCTGGCCGCCAGCGCCGACGGCAAGGAGATCGGGGGCCGGCTGGCCGCCCGCATCGGGTCCGGCCTGCTGGTCGACGTTGTCGAGGTCAAGGAGGGCGGTAAGGGCGTCCACAGCATCTTCGGTGGCGCGTTCACCGTCGAGGCCGAGGTCACCGGCGACACCCCGGTGATCACCGTGCGCCCGGGTGCCGTCGAGGCCGAGCCCGCCGCAGCTGCGGGTGAGGTCGTCAACGTCGAGGTGCCTGCGCAGGCCGAGAATGCGACGAAGATCACCAAGCGGGAGCCCGCAGTCGCCGGCGATCGTCCAGAGCTCACCGAAGCCACCGTTGTCGTCTCCGGCGGCCGTGGCGTCGGCAGCGCCGAAAACTTCAGCGTCGTCGAGGAATTGGCCGACTCGCTCGGTGCCGCCGTCGGCGCGTCGCGTGCCGCGGTCGACTCCGGCTACTATCCGGGCCAGTTCCAGGTGGGCCAGACCGGTAAGACCGTGTCGCCGCAGCTGTACATCGCGCTGGGCATCTCCGGAGCGATCCAGCACCGCGCCGGCATGCAGACGTCGAAGACGATCATCGCGGTGAACAAGGACGAAGAGGCG
>DASQCE010000102.1:0-8227 GCA_035634855.1 Mycobacterium sp. | reverse complement strand
GCCGGCGTAGTCGTAGGCCTGCAACACCGGTAGATAGCCCGGCGGAATGTGTCCCGCAGGCAATAGGTCGACCAGGTCGGGCCCGGAGGCGGGCTCGTCGCCGACCTCCCCCAGACTCGAGCCGGGCTGATCCACCCACTGCTGCAGCATGCCGCGGCCGGCGGGCCCGTCGCGAATGATGGTGTAGGGCACGATGTTCCAGCCGAGCGCAACAGAGACGAGGTAGGCGCTCAGTTCCCGACCCGCGAGCGTGCCATGGGGGAAGTCCCACAGCGGGGCCTCGCCGGCGATCGGCTTGTACACGCAATGAGCTTGGCGCTCACCGAGATGCGCCTCGCAGAGAAAAGTGGCGTTGCTCGCTGAGCGGATTCGTCCGATGACGGTCAACTCGCCGCGTAGGCACACCTCATCGAGAACATCCGGGTCTGGCCCGCCGTTAGGAATCGGCGTCATCGTCGGACCCGGCAAGGGCGCCGCGGCGGTAGCCGTTGGTGCGCACGCAGATGTGGCCCTCCGGGTCGAGCGGCTCATCGCACAACGGGCACGGCGGGCGGCCGGCCGAAATGACGCGGTTGGAGCGGGTGGCGAACTGGCGTGCCGATTCGGGCGTCAGGAACACCCGCACCGCGTCGGGCCCTTCCTCGGCATCGTCGAGCACGACCGAGGCGTCGAACTCGGTTTCAGATACCGCGAGCAGTTCGACGACGACCGTCTGGGCCTCCGAATCCCAGCCCAGCCCCATGGTCCCGACGCGGAATTCGGCGTCGACCGGTGTGATCAACGGACTCAGGTCGTCGATGTCGCCGGTTTCGGGCGGGATGGGTGTGCCGAAGCGGCGGTTGATCTCGAGCAGCAGCGCCGCTATCCGCTCGGCCAGCACAGCAACCTGCTGCTTCTCCAGGACCACCGAAATCACGCGCTTGTCGTGCACAGCCTGCAAATAGAAGGTCCGGTTTCCCGGCTGCCCAACGGTCCCGGCCACGAAGCGGTCGGGTGTGCGGAAGACGTGAATTGCGCGGGCCATGGCACCCTCCAAAATACCGGCATCGGCGTGTCGGCCGTAATTCCACGCCCGGCCCTCAATCGGTCGAGCCACCGACCACAGCGTCTTCTGGCGGCACGTCGCCGTCCTTGTTGTCGGCCTTCTCGTCGGCCTTCGGCGGCTTGGCCAGCAGTCCGGCGGTGAGCGCATCACCAGTGTGGTTGACGTGGATGACGAACGGACGCAACGCGGTGTAACGGATCACACTCATCGACGCCGGGTCGGCGGTGATGCGTTGGAAGCTGTCGAGGTGCGTGCCGAGCGCGTCGGCCACCACGGCCTTGATCACGTCGCCGTGCGTGCAGGCCAGCCACAGCGCGTCCCCCTCGTGCAGCTCGGCCAGCCTGCGGTCGTGCTCTCGAACCGCCGCCACCGCGCGAGATTGCACCTGGGCCAGCCCTTCACCGCCGGGGAAGACGGCCGCGCTGGGCTGGTGCTGCACCACCGCCCAGAGCGGTTCTTTGACCAGGTCACCGATCTTGCGACCGGTCCAGCTGCCGTAGTCGACTTCGGAGATGCGCTCGTCGACCACCGGATCCAGCCCGAGCGCGGCGGCCAGCGGCTCGACCGTGCGCCTGCAGCGCAAAAGGGGCGAGCGCACGATCGCACGGATCGGCATCCCCGCCAGCCGCTCGACGACCGCCTGCGCCTGTTCGCAGCCCTTTTCGTCGAGGTCTACGCCGTCGGTGCGGCCTGCCAGCGTGTACGCGGTGTTTGAGGTCGACCTGCCGTGCCGCAGCAGGATGACCGTCATGTCGCGGACACTACCCCGGTGGCGAGCAGGGCGATCACCACCGCACCGAGCACGACCCGGTAGCCGACGAACCAGTACATGCTGTGGCTCACCAAGAAGCGCAGGAACCACGCTACCGCGGCGAATCCGATGACGAACGCGATCACCGTCGCCACCGCCAGTTGCGGGCCGCTGGCGCTCATCCCCTCGCCGACGGGGTGGAACGCGTCGGGCAGCGAGAACAGCCCGGACGCGAACACGGCGGGGATCGCAAGCAGGAAGCCGAACCGCGCGGACAGTTCGCGGTCGAGACCGAGGAACAAGCCCGCGCTGATCGTTGCGCCCGACCGCGATACGCCGGGCACCAGCGCAAGGCACTGCGCCAGCCCGACGATGATGCTGTCTTTCCACGTCAGCTGTTCGGCGTGCCTGGTCTGCTTGCCGTAGTACTCGGCGGCCGCGATGACGACGGAGAAGATGATCAACGCACTCGCGATCAGCCACAAATTCCGTGCGCCAGTACGGATTTCGTCCTTGAACAGCAGACCCAACACGCCGATCGGGATGGTGCCGATGATGACGTACCAGCCCATCCAGTAGTCGAGGGAGCGGTGCGCAGCGACGAAAAGGCCGTTGAACCAGGCCTTGAGGATGCGGCCGATGTCGCGGGCGAAGTACAGCAGCACCGCCAGCTCGGTGCCCAGTTGAGTGACCGCGGTGAACGACGCGCCCGCGTCATCGTCGAAGAAGATGCGCGAGGCGATCGCCAGGTGCCCCGACGACGAAACGGGCAGGAACTCGGTCAGTCCCTGCAGCACCGAAAGGACGACAACTTGCAGCCACGACATCGCAGGCGCCTCAATCACGCCGACGACCGTACCGTGGGGCAGCTGTCAGCGCGCTGTGCGTGACACCGGCTGCGCGGCGGCCACCGCGTCGCGGACCGCCGCGGCCACGCTGCGCTCATCGGTGAGATCGATGTCGGTGAGCTTGCGGCTGGCAGCGGCCACGATGTCCTCGGCCTGTGGGACCGGCCCCGAGATTCGCGGGCGGTAGATCTCGACGACGAGCATTTGCTTTTCGGTGTGGAACGAGAAGATGCGGCCATCGCCTACTTGGCCGAACCCGCTGGCGTGTAGACCAGTAGTGATGTCCTCAATTGCAAACCCTTGGTTACCCAAATCCCTGTTCGCGGCGAGGGTCATGACCGAACCATACCGCCGGCGATGCCGCCGAGCGGGGCGGATGTGGCCATTTGGGGATGGCGGTTTTCCCTACACTCGCTTCTCGATCGAGATCCAATTTGCACGACCGAGAGCCACCCGTTGCCACGCCGTCTAAACGCCTCGGCTCAGCTAATTCGCGCGGGCGCTGTTGTGCTGGCAACGGCCGCATTAGCGGGATGCTCGGCGAACTCTTCAGACGCCCCGCCGCCGACGATCGTGCCCGCCCAGGCCGCACAGTCTCCCCCGGTTACCGGAACACCGGCGGGCATCGTGCGACCGCTGGCAGGCCACGCCCAGGCTGCCGTGTTCGACCCGGCAACCGCATCGTTGGCGGTGCTCAGCCCGGGAGTCGGGGGCCGGTCCACAATCACTGTGGTGCCCTCGTCCGGCGCCGCGCGACCGGTACCGCTGCCGAGCCCGGCGACGGCGCTGACGGGTGACAACGACGGCCGGGTGTACGCGTCGACACGTGGTGGCTACTTCAGGGTCGACATCCGCGCAGGCACGGCCAACCGGGTCGACATCGAGGGTCAATCGGGTACCGACTTCACCGCGATCGCCTGGCGTGCCGACGGCAAGCTGGTCCTCGGCAGTGCCGACGGCGCCGTCTACACGTTGAGCACGGAGTCAACCGTCGGCGCGTCGCTGAAGATCTTCGCACGGGTCGATGCCCTTGTCGCACAAGGAAATACGGCTGTCGTGCTGGACCGCGGCCAGACGTCGATAACCACCATTTCGACCAGCGGCAACGACGCCGAGCATGCGCTCCGGGCTGGAGATGGAGCCACCACGATGGCGGCCGATTCGGCGGGCCTGGTGTTGGTCGCCGACACGCGCGGCGACGAGCTGTTGGTGTTCGGCACAGACCCGCTGATCCTGCGTCAGCGGTACCCGGTGCGAGACGCGCCGTACGGGCTGGCCGGCTCGTCGGGCCTGGCGTGGGTGTCGCAGACGGCGTCCAACACCGTGATTGGTTACGATCTGGCAACCGGCATACCAACGGAGAAGGTGCGTTATCGGACCGTGCAGCAGCCCAACTCCCTGGCCTTCGACGCAGCATCTGGCACCCTGTATGTGGTGTCCGGCTCGGGAGCGGGTGTGCAGGTGATCGCAGGTGCGGGAGTGCGCCACCGATGAGCGCTTGCGCGAAAAGGCGACAACCATGACGGCGATGCACCGCGGACGGATGCCAGAGGGCTGGGATAACGACCTGTCGGACGAATACGAATGGATACCGCTGCGGCTGCCGCCCGACCTGACCCGGATCAGCGCTTCCACCCGACTGTCGATCGAGGCCGAGTACCGCGGATGGGAGCTCACCCGGGTCCGGCTGTACACCGACGGCAGCAGGCGCGTGTTGTTGCGCCGCAAGAAGACCGCCGCGGACTGGCCGGGCATTCCGGATCAGCCCGGGCTGTAACGATGAGCGCTTGCGCGGCGATGAGCCGCTTGGGCGAAGAGCAATCGATAAAGAGCCGATATTGATGTACCGCGCGCTGCGGCGGGCGCTGTTTCTCATCGCCCCCGAACGCATTCACACCTGGGTTTTTGCCTTCTTGCGTGGCGTGACGGCGGTTCTTCCGCTTCGCCGTGTGCTTACGGGATGGCTGGCGCCGCACGATCCAGTGCTGGCCAGCACGGTGTTCGGTGTGCGTTTCGCAGGCCCTCTTGGCCTGGCAGCGGGGTTCGACAAGGACGGCAGGGGGCTCAACACGTGGGGTGCGCTGGGCTTCGGGTATGCGGAAGTCGGCACCGTCACCGCGCAGGCGCAGCCCGGCAACGCGCCGCCGCGGATGTTCCGGCTGCCCGACGACCGCGCGCTGCTCAACCGGATGGGGTTCAACAACCACGGTGCGGGTGAGTTGGCGCTGCGCTTGTCGCGGCGCACACCGGAGGTGCCGATCGGGGTCAACATCGGCAAGACGAAGGTCACGCCGCCCGACGCCGCGGTCGAGGATTACGCCGAAAGTGCCCGGCTGGTCGGACCTTTGGCCGCGTTTCTGGTCGTCAACGTCAGCTCACCGAACACACCCGGGTTGCGTGACCTGCAGGCCGTCGAGTCGCTACGGCCGATTCTTGCTGCGGTGAAGGCTCAGACGCCGAAACCCGTGCTGGTCAAGATCGCACCCGACCTGTCCGACGATGACGTCGACGAGATCGCCGACCTGGCAGTCGAATTGGGCCTGGCGGGCATCGTCGCGACGAATACCACCGTGTCACGCTCGGCGCTCATGACACCGGGCGCTGAAGCGCTTGGCTCGGGCGGCGTTTCCGGCCCGCCCGTCGCGCAGCGCTCCGCGGAGGTGCTGCGCCGGCTATACAGGCGCGTTGGCGACCGGCTCGTTTTGATCAGCGTCGGCGGCATCGAGACCACCGACGACGCGTGGGACCGCATCACCTCGGGCGCCTCCCTGCTGCAGGGCTACACCGGCTTCATCTACGGCGGCGGCTTGTGGGCCAAGCACATTCACGACGGCCTCGCATACCGCCTGCACGAGGGCGGCTTCGCGTCGCTGGCCGACGCCGTCGGCTCGGCTATCGAGCGCTAGCCAGGTCCAGCCTCACCATCGGCAGCGGCAGATCCGGGGTGTCCAGCGCGGTGCAAGCCCACGCTGACCCGCAGTAGTCGACCGAGAAGCGCGCTACTTCTGCTCATACGTGCCGTGGATGACGGCGCGGGCGATCGCGTTCATGAAGAGGTTGAACCCGAGGTAGGCCGGGCTGGCGTCGCCGTCGAGTTCGAGCTTCTCGACCTTGACCGCATGAACGGCAATGAAATACCGGTGCACACCGTGACCCTGTGGTGGGGCGGCACCGATGTAGCGCTTCAGGCCGGCGTCATTGGCCAAAGTGATTGCGTCGCCGGGAAATCCGCTGCTGCTGCCGTCGCCGACGCCGGCGGGCAGGTCGGTGACGGTCGCGGGCAGGTTGGCGACGGCCCAGTGCCAGAAACCCGATGCCGTCGGCGCGTCGGGGTCATACACCGTGACGGCGAAGCTGCGGGTCTCCTCCGGAAAACCGGACCAGGAAAGCTGCGGCGAGACGTCGGACCCGCCCGCACCCATGATGCCGCTGACCTGGTCGTTGGCCAGCGGCTGCCCGTCGGTGACCGACTCCGACGTCAGGGTGAACGACGGGAGTTTCGGAAGGAACTCGTAGGGGTTGTAGTCAAAAGCCATGATCACATCCTTTTCATCGTTTCTCGGGGCCTAGGAGTGCAGTAGGAAATGCTCGAGAACCTGGGTGCCGAACTTCAATGCATCAACGGGTACCCGCTCGTCGACGCCGTGGAACAATGCTGCGAAATCAAGGTCGGGTGGCAACTTCAGCGGAGCGAAGCCAAAACAGCGAATTCCCAAGCGGGCGAATGCTTTTGCATCGGTACCACCCGGCAGCATGTACGGGACTGTGCGGCCGTCGGGGTCGACGGCGAGAATCGCGGCGTTCATCGCATCGACGAGATCGCCGTCGAAGGTGGTCTCGTACGACGGCAACTCGGTGATCCACTCCCGTGTCACGTCGGGGCCGATGAGCTCGTCGATCTCCCGCTCGAAAGCCGCCTGGCGGCCGGGCAGGATGCGGCAGTCGACCACCGCTTCCGCACTCGCCGGGATGACGTTGGCCTTGTAGCCGGCCTTGAGCATCGTAGGGTTGGCGGTATCACGCAGCGTGGCGCCGATGAGCCGCGCGATCGGGCCCAGCTTGGCGAGTGTCCCATCCAAGTCGGGCGACGCCGGGTCGAACGAATAGCCGGTCTCCTCCGCGACAGCCTGCAGGAACTGCTCGACGGTGTCGGTCAGCACCAGGGGAAACCGGTGCCTGCCCAGTTTCGCAACCGCCTCGGCGACCGCGGTGACCGCGTTGTCGTCGTGGATCAGCATCCCGTGCCCGGCGCGGGTGCGCGCGGTCAACCGCATCCACATCATCGACTTCTCCGCGGCCTCGACGAGGTAGAGCCGCCGCTCACCTCCGTCGCGGCGAGGAATCGTCAGCGAAAAGCCGCCCACCTCACCGACCGCTTCGGTGACGCCGTCGAACAGGTCCGGTCGGTTGTCGACCAGCCATTCGCAGCCGTACTTCCCGCCGGCCTCCTCGTCGGAGACGAACGCGAACACCAGATCCCGCGGCGGCACGACGCCTGCGCGTTTGAAGTGCCTGGCGACCGCGATGAGCATCCCGCACATGTCCTTCATGTCGACCGCGCCGCGGCCCCACACGTAGCCGTCCTCGATCGCGCCCGAGAACGGGTGCACGCTCCAGTCCGACGCCTCGGCAGGCACGACGTCGAGGTGTCCGTGCAGCAGCAAGGCTCCACGGTCGGGGTTCGCGCCCTTGAGCCTGACGAACAGGTTGCCTCTGCCCGGCGCGCCGGCCTCGACGTATTCGGTCGTGTAACCGACCTCTTCCAGCCGTTCGGCCACCCAGCGCGCGCATTCGGCCTCGCCCTTGGTGGTTTCGGGTTCGCCGGTGTTGGACGTGTCGAAGCGGATGAGCGTGCTGACGAGGTCAACCACCTCGGCTTCGGCTTTGGAGGGAGGCGTCACAGTCACCATTCGTACCACTCTGTCTTCCCCAGGGGCTGCGCCGCGCCCCAAGGTTGGTGGCCTCCTGGGTTTGGGTCCGGGCAGGCCGATCCGATAGCCTTAGCTGCCCAGAACTGGTCCGAGTGGCGGAATGGCAGACGCGCTAGCTTGAGGTGCTAGTGCCCTATTAACGGGCGTGGGGGTTCAAGTCCCCCCTCGGACACGGTTACTACCCCTACCCGTCGGGCGAATCGAGACGCCGACGATCTTGGCGGCGGCGTTGTAGACCATCTCCAATCGAAGCGCGGCGTACAATGCTGCCAACTCCGATGGATCGGCGCTATTGAGCACCTCAGCGACGTTTCCGAGTCCGTCGACGATTTCCGCGATCTTCTTCTCGTTCAGGACGTTGGTGGTAGGTACTCGATCGAGATCGGCGCGGGCAGCCTCACGTTCTTCTAGCGCACGGTTCAGCGCATCCGCAACAGCTGCCGGTTCCACACCAGCCTCGATCGACAGCTGTAGTCGGCGCATGCGCGTTTCAGCATCGGCGAGCTTCTTCTTCGCCTGCCGCAGACGGCTGTCGTCGACCCCACTTGCTTCTGAGCCAGCCGCTGCCAATCGCCGAATGGTTTCATTCCGATGCTCGCGATCGAAGAGTCGACCGATCCATGCATTCAACGGGCCGATGACAGCCCTCTCG
>DASQCE010000101.1:0-3295 GCA_035634855.1 Mycobacterium sp. | reverse complement strand
GTTCACGGTGGGGTGCGCGATCCGCTCAAAGGCTGGACTCGCGAGGACACAACCCTGGCCGACACGTTCAGCATCCAGGATCCGGGTGTTGATCGCACGGGCCTTGACCGAAAGTTCCTCCAGGTTGGGCAGCCGGGCGTTGCAGCCCACATCGCGCGGGGCGTTGATCACGGTCTCGATCCGCATCGCCCGCCCATCCTTGAGGTACTGCTTGACGCGGGAGTGCTTGTAGAACAGGTTGACCACCACGCCGCCGTTGTCGCGGCGATCGATCGCGGTGCGGAAGGTGCCGGGGGTGTCGCGGCGGATGCGGCGGTTAAAGATGATCTCCACGTTGTGCGGGCGACCGAGGTCGAGATTGTCGGCGATCAACGCTTCGAAGAACCCGCGGGCGTGGCGGGGTGCATCGAAGACGATGGTGCGGGCGAACTCGACCTGCCGCATGGAGGTCTCCCACCAGTAGCCGGCGTCGCGGTCGGCGTCGGTGAACGGCTGCGGCAGCAGCGCCAGCCAGCGTTGCACGAAAACGGTGATCACACCCGGCCCCAGACGGTCACAGATCTGCTGCAGGGCTGGCGGGTCGGCGCTGGCGGCAAAACCGTTGGACAGCTCGGTGAAACCGATGCCGGCGTGGCGGGCCTGGCGTTTGGCCCACTCGTGGCCGTTGATCCAGATCTTGGCCGGGTAGGGGAAGTAGGTGCAGATCTTGACGAACGCGGGACCGAAGTCCAGGTCGTAGAGGTAGAAGTAGTAGCAGGACACCCGCCGGTCGTCCTTGGTGAACCACCATCGCGGTGTCCCGGTTGAGGTTTGGCGTTGGTAGGCGGTCCACACCCGCTGGAATTCCTGCGCCACCCCGATCGCGGCCACCCCGGAGTATCCGGTGCTGGCCTGCCGATCCAGGTAGGGGCGCATCACTTCGAGCTTGCCGCCGACGTCGTCCTTGCCGAATCGCACCACCGGGATGTGGTGCTCGGCGGCGAAGTCGGCCACCGCCTTGCGGAAGCGCTCACCGAGCTTTCGGAACAGCGCCGGCGAGGGGAACGGATAGCCCAGGTGATCGGACAGAAACGCCACCACCTGGGCGCTGGTCTGCAATTTCGGCACGTAACAATTCAGATAAATCCGGTCCGGGCACTGGATATCCAGGGCCACGTGCCCGTCGAGCACCTCGGTCACGGTCACGACCCGCTGCGACATGACGATCACCTCGGTACCGAGCATGCACCCGCGGCCGCACCACCGCGCCACTGGACCATTCGCGGCGCGGCCGCGACCCCTGAGGGCAGCGTCGGACCGCTCGCAACCACATCCGCAACCGCTGTTGACCACGCCGGGAGCGACGAGCTCGGTGACGTAACGGGTGTCGGGGTAGGCGGGGTAGGCGGGGTCTTTCACCCCGGTCTAGTTCTGCAGCCGTAGATCGTGGTTTGCGTGGTTGGGCGTGTCTGCGCTGGTCAGGGCGGTGACCGCGGCATTGTTCGGAGTTTGTGAAGACATCTGAATATGCCGCGGTCGCCGCGGCTCATAGCGTAGACCCTGATCGGTGGCAGGCGGAGTTCTCGGCGGTGCTGGATCGCATCGCGCCGCGGTTTCGTCGGTTTGAACCTCTTCGGCATGCCGGTGCCCTGATGGCGGGGATGGTCTCGGGTTTGGACCGCAAGAATTGCTGGACCATTGCTGAGCATCGCGGTGCGGCCACGCCGGATGGGCTGCAGCACCTGCTGGCCCGAGCCAGCTGGGACGCCGATGCCGTCCGTGACGATCTGCGCGATTACGTCGTCGATGCGTTCGGTGATCCCGGCGCGATCCTGGTCGTTGACGAAACCGGCGACGTGAAGAAAGGCACGCAGACGGTCGGGGTGCAACGCCAGTACAGCGGCACCGCCGGGCGCATCGAGAACTCTCAAGTCGCGGTGTATCTGACTTACGCGGCACCCCGCGGGCACGCATTGATCGACCGAGCCCTGTACGTACCGCGCTCATGGTCTGAGGATCCCGTTCGCTGTGAAGGTGCCGGAATCCCCACTGATCGACGGGGTTTCGCGACCAAACCCACCCTGGCCACGGCGTTGATCGACCGCGCTATTGAGGCGCACGTTCCCGCCGCGTGGGTGGCCGGCGACGAAGTCTACGGTGCTGACCCGAGGCTGCGCGCGGCCATCCGCGGCCACGGCCTGGGCTACGTTTTGGCGGTTGCGGCCAACCGGCGTGTGCCCACCGACGCCGGCCCCATCCGTGTCGACGCACTACCGGAGTTGATACCCACACATGCTTGGCAGACCCACTCCGCCGGCGCCGGAAGCCACGGGCCACGCCTGTACTCCTGGGCCTGGTTTCGGTTGTTGGCCGAAGATGACACCGACACCGGAATCCATCATTTGCTGATCCGCCGCAACGATGCCACCGGCGAGCACGCCTACCTGCGCTGCTACAGCCCCAGACCGGTCCCGCTGCACATCCTGGTCGCCGTCGCCGGGCAGCGCTGGCGCATCGAGGAATCGTTCCAAGCCGCCAAGGGGCTGGTCGGACTCGACCAACACCAAGTCCGGCGCTGGCGCTCCTGGTACCGCTGGACCACCCTGGCCATGCTCGCCCATGCCTTCTTGGCCGTGGCCACCGCAATCCAACGCGACGTCCAGCCCACACCGGTCGGACTGATCACCTTGACTGTCAACGAGTTTCGCCGACTCTTCGACGCCATCCTACTGGCCACCAACCATACTGTCGCAAGCCTGCTGGCCTGGTCACGATGGCGACGACAACACCAATACCGAGCCCGCCAATCCCACTATCGACGACGCCAACATCAGTGATCTCAATCTACGGCTGCAGTATTAGGCACCGTCGTGGGGTCGATGTTGGTCTGCAGGCAGTACTGGATTTGCATGAAGCGGCGCTGGTTTCCCTCGGTGACTATTAGCGGAGTCTTGTTCACGAATGCGTGGTAGAGCGCGCCCTGGGCGTTGCCCATGCCCGGCGCGGTGTGGACGTTGACCACAGCGGGTCGACCGGTGATCTGGGCATAGGCGTCGGCCATCCCCACCGGCACCATCTCCTGCAGTCCCAGCACATAGCGGAAATCGTCAGGGGTTCCGCCGCTGTCCGTCTGGCCCACGCGCACCTTGTCAGTGTCCCTCGCGAAGTGAAATATCAAGTTCGGCAGCTTTGCAATCTGAAAGGCACGTGATGGCCAAGATCTGCCGTAAATGCTTCGACGAGAACTATCCGGACCAGAAGGTTAACGGGTCACCCTCGGGCGGCAGTGCGCCTGGTGCAAGGCCAAAACTGAAAG
>DASQCE010000100.1:0-4751 GCA_035634855.1 Mycobacterium sp. | reverse complement strand
GTCGAATCCGGACAACGCCTGACCCGGCCACGTGTTGAGTTGCTCGTGCACCGTCGCTGTCACCTTGCCGTCGGTCATGGTGTCTATGACCTTGTCCTTCAGGCCATTCCAGCCGCCGACCTTGATCAGCCCGAATATGGTAAGTGGAACCAGCGCCGCCACGATCACGAAAAACTGCAGCACCTCGTTGTAGATCGCGGCCGACAGGCCGCCGAGCGTGATGTAGCTGAGCACCACCAGGGCCGCGACGATCAGCGACACCCAGCGCGGCCAGCCGAGCAGCGCATTGATCACCGTCGCCAGCAGGAAGAGGTTGACACCGGCGATGAGCACCTGGGCGGTGGCGAAGCTGATCGCGTTCACCAGGTGGGCGCCGGGGCCGAAGCGCCGCCGCATGAATTCGGGAACGCTGCGCACTTTGGAGCCGTAGTAGAACGGCATCATCACCACGCCGAGGAACAGCATCGCCGGGATGGCGCCGATCCAGTAGTAGTGCATGGTCGACAGACCGACCTGGGCACCGTTGGCGGACATCCCCATGATCTCGACGGCGCCGAGGTTCGCCGATATGAACGCAAGGCCGGTCACCCACGCGGGCAGCCGGCGGCCGGACAGGAAGAAGTCCAGGCTCGTCGAGATCTGGCTTCGGGCGATGAACCCGATGCCGAGAACGAAGACGAAGTAGATCGCAACAAGCACGTAGTCGAGCCAGCCGAGGTTGAGGCGCAGCACGTTCTCTGCTGCCAGTGTCGTGGTGGTCCCAGTCATCTCTCAGTCATCAACTCCTCCATCGGAGCCAGCACAAGTTCGGTCAGAAACAACCAGAAACTAACAGCATTGCCCCGTCCAATCGGAACAAATTAACAAAATTTGTTTGATATTGTGCGTTCTCATGCTCGCCGCCGAACGCCGCCACGCGATCTTGCGGGTGTTGAACGCCGGCGGTGCGGTCCGGGTAGCCGACCTGGCCGCCGAACTCGACGTGTCCGAGATGACCGTCCGGCGCGACCTCGACGCGCTGGATGCGCAGAATCTGCTGCGCAAGGTACATGGCGGCGCGCTGGCTCGCCACAACCGCGGAGAAGAGCCGTGGTCGTCGGTGAAGGCCGGTCAACAGCGCGCCGAGAAGGCGGCCATCGCGGCAGTGGCGGCGGACACCGTCGAGGACGGGATGACGATTGCGATCAGCGCGGGCACGACCACGACCGAGTTCGCCCGCCGGCTCCGGCAGCGGTCATCGATCGCCGTGGTGACAAACTCCATCAGCGTGTTCGAGGTACTGACCGATCCCGGTGCCGACGCCGCCGAGGCACCGCAGGTGTATCTGTCCGGTGGTGTCCGGACTCCGTCGGATGCGCTTGTCGGGCCGATCGCCGACGCCGCCATCGGCTCCTTCCGGGTGGACGGCACGTATCTCGGAGTACACGGGTTCGACCCGGAGGCCGGCCTGACGACACCGAATATCGCTGAGGCGCAGACCAATCGGACATTGATCGGGATCGGTGCACGGTTGACCGTGCTCGCCGATCACACGAAGTACCGAGAAGTGGGGACCAACGTGTTCGCACGGATGCGCCGCGTGGACAACCTGATCGTCGATGACGGGCTGGCGGTCGGCGACCGCGGCATCATCGAGGAGCATGTCGGGCGGCTGACCATCGCCGCGGTAATGCGGCAGCCATGAGCGAGCCCGCGATCCGGTGGACGCTTGCGGACGGCCGCGAGCTGCTGTTGTTCGCGCTGCCGGGACACACTCCCGCGCCGGTACCCGACAGGCGCCCACTGCGCGACCGCGGAAATCAACAGTCGCAGTTGCGATTCGACCGTCAGACCGGCCAATGGGTGATCATCGCAGCGCTGCGCCAGGACCGCACGTACAAACCGCCGCCCGACCAATGCCCGCTGTGTCCAGGGCCGTCCGGGGTGACCAGTGAGATCCCCGCGCCCGACTATGACGTCGCGGTCTTCGAGAACAGGTTTCCCAGCCTGTCCGGTGCGGGCAGCGCGCCGTTTCACCTTCCGACCGGCTTCGGCACGTCGGCTGGCGACCTGTTCCTGTCCGGTCCAGGCCACGGCCGGTGCGAGGTGATCTGCTTCTCCAGCGACCACACCGGCTCGCTGCGCCAGCTTGAACTGCCGCACGCTCGCCTCGTCGTCGACGCATGGCGGCACCGCACCGCCGATCTGATGGCGCGACCTGGCGTCGCGCACGTGTTCTGCTTCGAGAACCGTGGCGAGGAGATCGGCGTGACGCTGACCCATCCGCACGGCCAGATCTACGGCTATCCGTATCTGCCCCCGCGGGCCGCGATGATGCTGCGTGAGGCGCGCGCCCATGCCGAGCGCACCGGCGGCAATCTGTTCACCGACATCCTCGCCCACGAGGTGGCCGACGGAAGCCGCATCATCGCCAGAACCGAGCTGTTCACCGCGTTCGTTCCGTTTGCAGCCCGGTGGCCGGTCGAGGTGCATATCTACCCGAACCGGTTCGTGCACAACCTTGTTGACCTGTCCGACGCCGAGTTGGACGGCTTCGCGCAGATCTACCTCGACGTGCTCGGCCGATTCGACCGGATGTATCCGACTCCGCTGCCCTATATTTCGGCGCTGCATCAATACGCCAACACAGCCGAACAGCGCGAAGGCTACTTCCACGTCGAGCTGATGTCGGTGCGGCGCAGCGCGACGAAGCTGAAGTTCCTTGCCGGTTCCGAGTCGGCGATGGACGCGTTCATCAGCGATATCACCCCGGAAAGCGTGGCCCAGCGCCTACGGGAGCTCGAATGAGCACCATCAGATACGCAGCGCCGGGCCGGATCAACCTGATTGGTGAACACACCGACTACAACCTGGGTTTCGCGCTGCCGATCGCGCTGCCCGAACGCACGGTGGTGACCTACGTGCCCGACGACAGCGCCGAGGTCGTCGTGCGCAGCGACCTGGAGGATGGCGACGCCCGCATCCCGCTCGACACCGCCCCCGGCGACGTGCCGGACTGGGCGGGTTATGTGGCCGGAGTGATGTGGGCGGTACGCGCAGCGGGCCACCGCATCCGCGGCGGAATGATGTCGATCACGAGCGATGTCGAAATGGGCTCCGGGGTCTCGTCTTCCGCGGCTCTGGAGTGCGCGGTCGTCGGCGCGCTCACGACCGCCGCCGGCCTTCGCATCGATCGCGTCGAGCTGGCGCGCATCGCACAGCGGGCCGAGAACGACTATGTCGGTGCGCCGACCGGGATGATGGACCAACTGGCCTCGCTGTGCGGGGAACCGCGCAAGGCGTTGCTGATCGACTTCAGGGAGCTGACCGTGCGGCCGGTGGCATTCGACCCGGACGCCTCGAATGTTGCCCTGCTACTGATCAATTCGCGTGCACCGCACCAACATGCGGGCGGAGAGTATGCGGCTCGCCGGGCGTCGTGCGAACGAGCGGCTGCCGATCTCGGGGTGTCGTCGCTGCGGGACGTGCAGGGCCGTGGCGTGGCCGTTCTCACTGCGGTGGCCGAACCGCTCGATGCGCGGCGCGCCCGGCACATCCTGACTGACAACCAGCGTGTGCTCGATGTCGTGGCGGCGCTGGAGGAGTCCGACTTCACCGAGATGGGCCGACTCTTCAATGCGTCGCAGGCGTCCATGCGCGACGACTTCGAGATCACCACCGACCACATCGATCTGATCTCCGACACCGCGGTAGGAGCGGGCGCGCTCGGCGCCCGGATGACCGGCGGAGGGTTCGGCGGATGCGTGATAGCCCTTGCGTCGATCGCGAAGGCCGATGACATCGCCGACGCGGTACGCAAAGTCGTCGCCGGCGCGGGTTACCACCCCCCCTCGATCACCCTGACGCGCGCCGCCAAAGGCGCCGAACTACTGCGCTAGCGGTGTTCCGACAGCGCGGCCCACATCAGGCGGGCTGCCTCGCGTGTGCGTTCGTCCGGCGTGATCGGTGTTCCCGTGTCCGGCTGCTCTGCCGGGGCGCCGCTGATGTGCTCCACAAGTGCCACCGCGAGCTCCCGCAGTTTCACATTGAACTCCTGGCTGGCGCGGCGCATCATTCGCCAGGCGCGCTCCGCGTCGCAGCGGACCAGGCCCATCAGCGCGCCCTTGGCCTGTTCGATGGCGCCGCGTGACTGCAGGACAGTGATGATGTCCGCGATGGCCGTAGCGTTCTCGGCAGCGGTGGTGATCAGCGCCGCGGAGACGAGCTGTTCGTAGGTGATCAGACTGGCCACCGTCGCTGCACTGGCAGGTTGGGAAAGCGTGCAGGAGACGACGACGGTCGCATCGTCGGCCCATACCCCGGGCACGGCCGCGGCGCCATGGACCTGTTCCCAGCTCGACTCGTGTTGCGGTGCGCGGTCGCGCATGCTCACCAAAGTCAGGTCGGGCCAACGGTCGTCGGTCCACAGGTCGAGGCTCAGCACCGGCACCTGGTAGGCGAGCGCATCGGGAACCGGGCCACCGATGCCGGACATTTGGGCGGCGGCGAAGTCAGCGCCAACGCCGAGGGCGGCGAGTACCGATGGCTTCTCGTCATGGCTTTTGTTGTGGACGGTGATCGCCAGGCCGAGCGCATCGAGCAGATCGGACTGCATGCGCTCGAGGATGCGGTGCATCAGCGCCACCAGCTGCGGGTGTTGGCGTGGTTGAAAATACGGCGGAGCCATGTTCAGTCGCGGGTCACAACGGTCACAACGCGGTCGAGGCCCGAGATGCTCAGCAGCGTCATGATCGGGCCCGTCGCCGGCACGA
>DASQCE010000099.1:0-16354 GCA_035634855.1 Mycobacterium sp. | reverse complement strand
TTCAATCCCACGCATCCACAATACTTTTGATAACCGCAAAACTCTCGGTCGTCACTACCGCATTCCAACCTCCAGCTGAATATAAGTTCTAGCAACAACTTTCGCGCACCCACATTTCTGCACGGCACATTTGCACAATGTGCGAGAATGGTTGTGCCACAGCAAGTGCCACGACCAGGCCGCCGGATCCGGTGCCCCACAGTCAACGTGGATAGGTGGATTCATGTTGACGATCTCCAAGCTCAAGCGGTGGTCGATCAACTACTACATCGACACTGCCCAGGCCGCCGAGACCGCTGCACGAGATCTCGCCCGGCCCGGCGGCGGACTGGGGGAGTACTACTCCGAACGCGAAACCCGTACCCCGGTGTGGTGATGCGTGAGGCTCGTGACCGCGGCATCGGCTTGGACGGGATTGCGGACCTACCGACGCGCGGTACGTCGGTAACCGCAACGCCACGAAACGTCATACGGAAGGCGCACAGACGGTATACCGTTTGGCTCGATGCCTGCTGAGGGTACCGCTCACCATGGCTCAGGAATGAAAGCGAAGTTATCCCACAATGAGTGCTCCCGCGAGCCCGCTTCTCGACCCGGGTACCAGCCCCCTCGATGTCCGTCAGCGGGCCGTTGTCCAACGGGTCTCCGACGCCGAGCGCGCCCACATCCTCGCCCTGCCGAGCAATGACCCGCTAGACCCGAAACTCCGCTTTCGCGTCGAGGCGACCGGACCGGAACTGTTCGGCCAGCCAGCGGCGATGCGGGCAACATTGCAGCTCAATGCGAAAACTCTCGACGTCATTGCCGACCGACTCGCCGCCGGTGTCCGGCGCGTCGTGCTGGTCGGTTGCGGAGACTCGCTGGCCGTCATGATCGCAGCGCGGCAGGCGCTCGAGTGCATGCTCGGAGTGCCCTGTGAACCTATGCAGAGCCTGGAGTTCGCGTACTACCACGCGCACCTGGTCGACGCCGGCACCGCCGTTATCGCGTTGTCCAGTTCGGGCGAGACGACCCGCACCGTCGAAGCGCTCCTCGTGGCTCAACATCGCGAATCGTATACCGTCTCCCTGACCAACACGGCCGGTTCGACTTTGCAGTCCGAGGCCGATACGCCGCTGAAGATCGAGGCGACCCGGGTCGGCTGGCCCACGCAGTCGTCCACCGCAGCGCTGGCACTGCTCCTGGAATTGGCCATCCGGTTGGGCGAGCGACGCGTGCCGAGCGCCGCCGCACCGCTGCGCGCTGCCTTCGATGAGCTCCCCGATGTCATGGCGCAGGTGCTCGGCAGGATCGACCCGCTGATCGCCGATATCGCCGGATACGAGGTCGGGGCAGGGGTGCAGACGGTGCTGTTCTCAGGCGCCGGACCGAATCTGGCGTCCGCGATCGTGGGCGCGGCCAAGGTCAAGGAGTGCACGACGCTGCACGCGATCGACATCCAGATCGAGGAGTACCACCACTACAACTCGCAGAAGGCTGGCGAGCCGCTCTTCCTGCTCGCTCCCTCGGGTCCATCGGTGCCGCGCGCCATCGACACCGGCACGGACGCGCTGCGCTGGGGCGGCCGCCTCTACGTCGTCACCACCGAGGGCGAGCACGCGTTTGACGACCTCACGGGTCACGTCATCACCCTGCCGCCGGTTCCGGAGCCGCTATCGCCCCTGCTGTACCTGCTCCCCGCCCAGCTGGTCGGTTACCACCTCGGCCTCAGCTGCTATGCCGCGGCGGCGGCCGATGACTGACACCGCCCCCAGCCTTGTCTGCGTCGGCAACCTCACCATCGACGAGGCCGTGTCCCCCGCGGGCACGCGGGTCGAATCCGTCGGCGGGGACGCGCTTTTCGCCGCGCTCGCCGCCAGGCTGGCCGGCGGCAATCCCACGGTCCTCGCCCCGCTCGGTACCGATGCGACCCCGGCTCTGCTCGCCGCAATCCGCTCTGCCGGGACGGATCCCGCGACGCTGCCACGACGCGAGCTGCCCACGATCCGCAATGTCATCCATTACGACGACGCCGGCGGGCGAGTGTGGGATCTGCTCCTGGGCGAGGGGCACTTCGAGGCGCTCTCGGTGCATCCCGCCGACGTGTCCGACGCCGCGCTGGCCGCGCCCGGCGTGCTGGTGTCGGCGATGGCGCTGCACCCACAGCTCGAGCTGGCGACGTGGCTGCGCGACCGCACCACGGCGACAATCTATTTCGATCCGCAGGAGGACTACATCGCCGGCAACGAGACCGCCCTGAGGAATGCAGTCCGCGGCTGTGACGTCTTCCTGCCCAGTGAGATCGAGGCCGCCGCGCTCGCCGGCACGGCGGATCTGCACGTGGCGGCCGCGACCTTCCTGCAGCTGGGACCACAGGTGGTGGTGATCAAGCGCGCCGCGGCCGGATGCCTGGTGGCGACCCGGGAGCGCCCCGAACCCATTGCGGTGCCAACGGATGTCATCGAACCGGTGGACAGCACCGGCGCCGGCGACGCGTTCTGCGGTGCGTTCGCGGCCGAACATCTGCGCAACGGGGACGCGTACGCCGCGGCAGAAGCCGGTGCGCGGGCCGCGCGCATCGCGGTCGGTGGGCCCGGTGTCGACGGGTTGCTTGCCGCCGTCACGGGGGCGGTGCGATGACGCGGATCACCGTGATCAACCCGAACACCTCCGCCGAGCTGACGGCCACCATCACCAAGGCGGCCCAAGCGGTCGCGGGCGCCGGTGTGACGGTCACCGGGGTCCACCCTGCGGTGGGTGTGCCCAGCGTCGAAAGCCATGCCCAGGAGGCGATCGCCGCCGTCGGAGTGATCGAGCAGGTCCGTGCGCACCAGACCGATACGGACGCGTTCGTCATCGCCTGTTTCGGCGACACCGGGGTCCCCGCGGCCCGCGAGGTCGCCACCTGCCCGGTCGTCGGGATGACCGAGGCCGCGCTGCAGACCGCCTGCCTGGTGGCGCATCGGTTCGTCGTGATCACACTGCCGGCCCGCACCATCGCCCACAGTGACCGCGTCGTCCGCGCGCTCGGACTCGAGCACCGCTGCATCGTGACCGCGGTAGATGTGCCGGTCGCGGAGTTGGTCGACGGCTCGACCCACCTCCTTGACGCGTTCGCCGAAGCCGCACGCGGGGCCGACCATGCCGAAGCCGTCGTCCTCGGCTGCGCCGGCCTGGCCGACCTCGTCGGCCCGCTGTCGGACACGTTGGGCGTGCCCGTCATCGACGGCGTCGCCGCGGGCGTCGGCATCGCGGTCGGTCTGGTGGCGATGGGTCTGAACACCTCGCGCGCCAACACCTTTGCGCCTGTTGACCTGGAGTGCCCATGACCGTGGTCTTTCGTCAAGTGTTCGTCTACGACGCCGCGGCCCGCGACGCAATGACCGGTCCCACCGACGTTCTGGTCGAGGACGACCGGATCAGCGCTGTCGGCGACGGCCTGGCCGCCTCACCCGGAGCCCGGATCGTCGAGGGCGGCGGTCGACATCTGTTGGTGCCCGGGCTGATCAACGCGCACTTCCATTCGCCGGCCAACCACCTCAAGGGTTCGGTGCGGAGTCTGCCGCTCGAGCTGTTCATGCTGTTCGAGTCACCCGCCGACCCGGCCATGGCGCCCAGCCCGCGGGAGGCCTACCTGCGGACCATGCTCGGGGCGATCGAGATGCTGCAACGGGGCATCACCTGCGTGCAGGACGACGCCTTCCTGATGCCGTTCCCCGATCCGGAGATCATCGACGCGGTGGCGTCGGCCTACCGCGACAGCGGGATCCGAGCGTTCCTCGCGTTGGACCAGCCGGAGCTGACCGAGGCCGAGAAGCTGCCGTTCGTAACCGAACTCGATGAAGCCGCTGCCTTTAACCAGAAGGCGCCGGCTCCCGCCGCCCAGCTGCTGGAGGCGTACGACCATCTGATCGGAACCTGGCACGGCGCTGCGGACGACCGGATCCGGGCGGCCGTCTCGATCTCCGCGCCGCAACGCGTCAGCCTGGAGTACTTCGCCGCGCTGGACGATCTGGCCGAGCGGCACGGCCTGCCGTTGTACGCGCACATGCTGGAGACCAAGGTCCAGCGCACCCTGATGACCGAGCAGCCGCGGTTCGCCGGGCGGTCCCTGGTCGGCTACACCGCCTCCGCCGGACTTCTCAAACAGCACACCAACGTGATCCACGCGGTGTGGGTAGACGAGGCCGACCTCGACGCGATCGCCGACGCCGGCTCGACGGTCGTACACAACCCGGTCAGCAACCTGCGGCTCGGCAGCGGCGTGCTGCCCTGGCGCACGATGCTGGATCACCACATCCCGGTCGCGCTGGGCACCGACGAAGCGATCTGCGACGACACCATCAATGTCTGGACGGTCGCCAAGACCGCGGGTCTGATCCACAACGTCTCCGGGCTGGACAGCGACGAATGGCCCACTGCTACTGAGGTTCTCGAAGCGCTCTGGCGGGGCGGTGCCCGCGCCACCCGGCGGCCCGACGACCTCGGGGCGGTCACGCCCGGCATGCTGGCCGATCTGGCACTGGTCGACATGCACGCGGTCGCGTTCACGCCACTCAACGATTTAAGGGAGCAGCTGGTGCATTGCGAGGACGGCCGCGACGTGGTGCTGACCATGGTGGCCGGACGCGTGGTCGCCGAACACGGGCACGTCATCAGCGTGGACGAGTCGGCGCTGCTCGACGAAGCACGGGAGCTGTTCGCCGCGAAGCTGCCCGCGATCCGGGCTGCCCGTAGCAGCGCCGACCAACTGTTCCCCGCGTACCAGCACATCGTGCGCCGCGCGGCCGCAACGGATGTCGGCTTCAACCGCTGGGTGGCCTCATGACGAACCCCGCCGGATACCCCTACACCCCGCTGCCGGCCCGCCCAGCCGGCAGCTGGCCCAACGGCGCGCGGCTCGCCGTCGTCGTGTGCGTCGGCGTCGAGTCCTACCGGTTCGGCGACGGCCCCACCGAGGACGTGCTGCCCGGCGTGCCCGCCCCAGACCTGGTGAACACGGCCTGGCGCGACTACGGAAACCGGGTCGGGGCCTTCCGGATCTTCGAAGTGCTTCGCAGCCTTGGCATCCCGCCGACGGTGCTGCTGAACACCGACGTGTACGACGAGGCCCCGGCCGTGTTGGAGGCGGCCCGCCGGGCGGGTGCCGAGATCGTCGGCCACGGCCGCTCCAACTCCGACTCGCTGTCGCAGATGACCACCGACGCCGAGCGGACCTACCTGACACACGTCGCCGACCGCATCCGCGCGCACGAGGGGGCGGCCCCAGGCGGATGGTCCAGCCCCTGGCTCAGCCACACCCCGGCAACCCTGAACCTGTTGGCCGAGACCGGGTATCGCTACCTGCTCGACCTGCGCCTGGACGACCAGCCCGTCTGGCTGACCACGAAATCCGGTCCACTGCTGGCGATTCCGTACAACGCGGAGATCAACGACTCGTCGACGATGATCGGCAAGCAAGCGTCCGCCCACGAATTCGCCGACATGATCGTCGACGAGTTCGCCGAACTCTCAGCGACGCAGCACCCGCTGGTGATGAGCATCGTGCTGCACTCCTTCATCACCGGGGTGCCGTTCCGCTTGCGCGCCGTCAGAGGGGCGCTCGAGCGCGTCGCCACCGGCGACGGCGTGTGGCTTACGACGCCGCGCGAGATCCACCAGGCCGTCGTCGATTCGCGCGTGCTGTTCCCGCCGGTTGCGGAGGTGACGTCGTGACTGAACCGGTAGCCGCACTCACTGACTTCTCGCTGTCATTGGTGCGCAACGGTATTCGCAACCAGGTCCTCGAGCGCATCGACCTACAGATCCGGCCCGGCGAGATCCTCGGCCTGGTTGGCGAATCCGGTTCCGGTAAGAGCGTGCTCGCGTTGAGCCTCCTCGGGTTGCTCCCGCACACCTCACATCCGCAGGCCGACGGCCAGGTCACCGTTAGCGGAGTGGACATGGTCCGCGCGGGCCCGGCCGAGCTGCGCCGGGTGCGCGGCGAGGTGCTCGGCGCGATCTTCCAGGACCCGATGACGTCGCTGAACCCGACGATGCGGATCGGCAAGCAGATTGGTGAGGTTACCCACGACGACGCCGAATCCGTCCGGCTGCTCGAAACCGTCGGGGTCCGCGACGCCCAGCTGCGCCTGCGGGTCTACCCACACGAGCTTTCCGGTGGGCTGCGGCAGCGGGTGATGGCGGCGATCGCGGTCGGCGGCCGTCCGGGTCTGATCGTCGCCGACGAACCGACGACCGCACTCGACGTGACCGTGCAGGCGCAGTTGCTGGACCTGCTGCGCGAGCTGCGCGACGAGTTCGGCTGCTCGGTGCTGCTGATCACCCACGACCTCGGCGTGGCCGACCAGATCGCCGACCGGCTCGCCGTTTTGCACCATGGCGAGCTGGTCGAAATCGGCCCGGCTTCTGACGTGGTGCGTAACCCGCAGCACGACTACACCCGTTCGCTGCTGGCGTCCCGGCTGAGCCTGACGATGCCTCGCGACGAGCGGTTCAGCGGGGCCGCCGACGACTCCGAGCCGGCGGTGCGGATCCGCGACCTGCGCCGCACGTTCACGGTGCGCCGGGGCGTGCGCTGGGCGCGCGGCAGCTACCGGGAGATCAACGCCGTCGACGGGGTCGACCTGGACATCGCGCCGGGCGAGGCGTTGGCGATCGTCGGGGAAAGCGGTTCCGGCAAGTCGACCCTGCTGCGGATCGTCGCCGGACTCGAGAAGCCGACGTCCGGCTCCGTCACGCTGGCCGGCACCGGCGGCCCGCAGATGGTGTTCCAGGACGCCGGCTCGTCGCTCACCCCCTGGATGAGCGTCGGCGAAACACTGGGCGAGCGGTTGCGTCCCCTCAAGCTGTCACGGGCCGAGGTCAGGCAGCGCGTGATTGCGGCACTGGCTGCGGTCGACTTGCCGCCGGAGGTCGCCAAGGCCCGCCCCGGTGAGCTGTCCGGCGGGCAGCGACAGCGCGTCGTGCTGGCCCGCGCCACGATGATCCCGCCCGCGGTGCTGCTGTGCGACGAGCCCACCAGCGCCCTGGACGCGTCGCTGGCCAAGAGTGTGTTGGCCCTAATCCGCGATCTGCGGGCGCGGATCGGGATGACGGTGCTGTTCGTCACCCACGACCTGGCGGTCGCCCGGCTGATGGGTGATCGCATCGCCGTCATGCAGGCCGGCCGCGTCGTTGAGCTGGGTCCTGCGGAGCAGGTGATCGCCGAACCCCGCGAGCCGTACACCCGCACGCTGCTCGCCGCGGTGCCCGAGATCGTCGAGGGAGCCGTCTCATGACCGCAATCCTGGTGCCCCGCGGACGGCTGCGACCGGTGTCGGTCGGTGGGGCGCGTCTCGCGCGGCCGATGGCGTGGGCTCTTGTCGGGCTGCTGGCCCTGGTGACGCTGGTCGCCGTGTTCGCGCGGCAGCTCGCCCCGTACAACCCGATTCAACCCGTCGGCCCGATCAACCTGCCTCCGCTGAGTCCCGGGCACCTGCTCGGCACTGACGGGATCGGTCGAGATCTGTTGTCCCGCACCTTGATCGGCATCCAGGTGAGCTGGCTGAGCGCGCTGGTGGTGGTGGCGAGCGGCCTGCTCATCGGCGGCACCATCGGGTTGATCGCGGGCGCGACCGGCGGCTGGGTCGACTCGGTTCTCCTGATGCGCCTCACCGACCTGTTTCTGGCGCTACCCGGTGCACTGGTTGCCATCGCCATCGTTGCCGCGCTGGGATCCGGTCTGGTCAACACGCTGATCGGCGTGGCGCTGGTGTGGTGGCCGTACTACGCGCGCATCGTGCGCGGCGAGACCAAGGCGCTCGCCGCCCGTCCGCATGTCGAGGCGGCCCGGCTGGCCGGGGTCGGTCGGCCGCGGATCCTCACCCGCCACCTGCTGCCCGGCGTGGTGCCCACGGCGGTCGTGTCCGCCAGCCTGGACATCGGCAACGTGGTGCTGCTGCTCGCCGCGCTGTCATTCCTGGGGCTGGGTCAGCGGGCGCCGGCCCCCGAGCTCGGCGCCGACACCGCCCGCGCGTTGAGCCAGCTGCTCAGTCAGTGGTGGGTGCCCGGCATCCCGGGCATTGCGGTGCTGCTGCTGAGCCTGATCGCCAACGTCGGCGGCGACGCCATCCGCAACCTCATCCCGGTCCGGAGGTAGCCGATGCTGGGCTTTCTGACCCGCCGACTCGCGGCCGCCGTGGTCATCCTGTTGACCTTGTCGTTGGTGATCTTTGTGCTGCAATACGTTTCGCCCGGAGACCCGGCCCGCGCGTACGTCGGGGCCAACGCCTCGAACGAGATGGTTGCGGCGGAGCGCCAGCGGCTGGGCCTGAACGACCCGTTCTTCACCCAGTACTTCCGCTTCCTCGGAGGGCTGTTCACCGGGGATCTCGGCCGTTCGCTGCGCACCCGGCAACCGGTGACATCCGACCTTGCCGCCTACCTGCCGGCCACCGTCGAACTCGTCGTCGCGGCGTTCTTCGTCGCGCTGGCGCTGGCGGCGCTGTATGCGATGTCCGGCGCGCTGCGGTGGCCCGGCGCGAGGATCGGCCGGGGTGTACTGCTGCTGCTGGCGACGGCACCGCCGTTCCTGCTGGCGTTGGTCGGCATCATCGTCTTCTTCGGCCAACTCGGGTGGCTTCCGGCCCGGGGCGTCGGAAACTTCGAGGATCCGGGGCCGACCGGTATGCAGGCGGTCGACACCCTGTTGCACGGCCAGGCCAACGCGTTCTTGGATGCGCTACAGCATCTGGTGCTCCCCGCGGTGGTGCTGTCCATTGCACCGGCGATCGCCATCGGCAGGGTCCTGCGGTCGTCGCTGCTGGCCGTGCTGGACGTCGACTACGTGCGGACGGCCCGGTCCAAGGGGCTGACCGAGCCGCAGGTGGTCGCCCACCATGTCCTGCGCAACGCCATCGGGCCCTCCCTGTCGATGGCCGGGCTGCAACTCGGATTCATGTTCGCCGGCGTTGTCGTCGTCGAACAGGTCTTCTCCTGGCCCGGCATTGGCAACTACCTGGCCGCCTCGATCCCGGTCTCCGACTTCCCCGCAATCGCCGGGGTCACGTTGGTGCTGGGGGCCATCTACGTCGTGTCCAATGTCGTCGTTGACCTGCTGCAGGCGCTCGCCGACCCGAGGGTGACCGCCGAATGAAGCGCCCCAGCCCCCCTTTTCCTTTCGCGCCACCCGTCCACCGAACAAAGGAGTCTGCTATGCACACCCGACTGTTGCGCGGCCTCGCCGTCTGCGCCGCGCTGTCCCTGGGCCTTGGCGCGTGTAGTTCCGGCACCCCCAGCCAATCCGGGGGCGGCGGTGGGGCGTCCGGCCCACCGACCGACGGCACCTTGACCGTCGGTCTGCTCGGCGACATCGGGCAGCCGCCCGACCCCGACATCTATTACGCCAACAACGGCACCGCGATCATGATCAACGCCTACGAAGGTCTGGTCCAATACAAGAACAACACCGACAAGGTCGAGATCGCGCCACGCCTGGCCGAATCGTGGGAGGCCAACCCCACCCATGACGTGTACACCTTTCACCTACGCAAGGGTGTGACCTTCCACGACGGCACGCCGTTTACCGCCGCTGCCGTCGATGTCGCGTTCAAGCGCCGGATCGCGGTGAAAGGCGGTGCGGCATATATGGTCGACGTCGTCAAGAGCGTCGAGACGCCCGACGACTACACCGCCGTCATCACGCTCAAGCAGCCGAACACCGCCTTCCTGAGTTACCTTGCGTCGCCGTTCGGTCCGAAGATGGAATCGCCCGAGGGGTTGAAGGCCAATGCCGGTTCCGATGACGCCCAGACCTACCTGTCCTCACATGATTTGGGCACCGGTCCGTACATGCTGTCCACTGCTCAGACCGGGGTCAAGTACGAACTCACCCAGTACGACGGGTATTGGGGACCCAAGTCGCCTTTCAAGAAGGTCGAACTGCCGGTCTATACCGACGAGTCCGCGCTGGAGCTGGCGTTCGACAACGGCACCGTTGACGTGATCGCGGCGGCGCTGCCGTCCTCGAGCCTGGGCAAGTACGAGAAAGCGGCCAACGTGTCGAACTACTTCCTGCCGACGCTGCAGGGCGCGTTGGTGACGGTGAATCCGAGCCACGAGTTCTTCAAGAATGCCGACGCCAGAGTCGCGTTCCTGAAGTCGATCGACCAGGCGACGCTGGTGAATCAGGTGCTGGGCAAGCGATCTGAGGTGGCCACCACCATGTACGCCAAGGGGATGATCCCCGGTGATGCGGACAAGCAGGCGATCTCCTACGACGCGGGTGCGTTCAAGGCTTATGTCGATGCGTTGCCGTCCACCGCGAACAAGACGTTGGTGGTCGGGTATGCCAACGGCAACGTCAACGCCCAGTCGATGGCCAACATCGTGGTGGCGAACCTGCAGACCATTGGGCTCAACGCGTCGGCGCAGGGCTACGACACCTCGACCGTGTTCGGCTGGATCAACGACCCGCCGAGCGGGCCGGACGCGTTCATCGACGGCAACAACGGCCCGGATGGCGGCGATCCGTACATGTGGGGACACGTCTTCTGGGATGCCTCCGGCGGGATCAACTACTTCGGCTGCCAGTCGCCGGAGGTCAACGACCTGCTGAACCAGGCGCTCGGCACCGGCGACATGGCCACCTTCGCCAAGGCCGGCGACCTTTACGGACAGACGGGGTGCTTCCTGAACCTGTCCTACAACCGGGACTGGGTGGTGGCGCAGAAGTGGCTCACCAGCGTGCCGGAGAGTCAGAACATCGGCGCCAACGAGTTGAACTTCTCCTTGCTCGGTATCGCCAAGTGAGACGGTTGGGCCGCACGTAAGGGCTTGCGGCCCAACGGTTCTGCCGTCCATCCTGGGAAAGCGAAAATATGTCGCGCACCGTCGTTGCCAGCACAGCCGAATCGCGGCTGTCGCTGTCCCGGCGCATTTACTCCACGGTCCGGGAGCGGATCATCCTCGGCCAGTACCCGCAGGGCAGCCGGCTTCCGGAGAAGCGCATCGGGGAGGAGCTGGATGTCTCGCGGGTGCCGTTGCGTGAGGCGGTGCCGCTGCTGGAGCGCGACGGGTTTGTGTATTCCTATCCGCGGCGGGGCGCGGTGGTGGCCCGCTGGGACGCGAAGGCCATCGACGACCTGTTCGACGCCAGGTTGTCGCTTGAGGTGGGCGCGGCCCACTACGCGGCGCGGCAGGTCGCGCGTGGCGGGTCTATGGATGCGTTGAATGTTGCGCTCAAGGAGGCCCAGCGGGTGGTCGAGTCTGGCGATGCGTACGCAATCGCGCGGGGCAGCACGGCATTTCACGAAGCGGTGGTCGAGACGTCGACGAACGACCTGATGGTGCGGTTGATGCAAACCATCTCGGGCCGGATCACTTGGCTGTTCTACCTGACCAGCGGTCTGCCGGCTGAGGAGGCGTTCCACGACCATGTGCTACTGCGGGACGCGATCGCGTCGGGCAACGATCGGGTGGCTGAGTCAGTGGCGTATGCGCATATCGAGCGGGATCGGCAACCGACGTTTGAGGCTATGCGGGAGCAGCTCGACGAAGGGTGATGGAGGGCTTCAGCCCAGCCGCAATAGGGAGCGTCTGATCAACGCGTTGCCGTCTGCGCCGTCACAAGTGGTAGGCATGGGTGTTGCGCTGCGTAGACGTCATTTTCATCGCCAGAGGACGAGACCATAGAGGGCGCAGGGTAAAACCAGTCGTGATTCATCTGACGAAATCGGAGACCTTGTGCATGGTTAATAGGGATTATCCATAATAGTGGCACAGAACTTCGCTTGGGGGGCAGTCGGATTGGGTTTCAAGGCCCTCGCAGATAACCGTCACCGTGACGTGTTGAAATCATGCAGAGCGCGATCGGTGGAGGTGTCGGCGATCGGTCGCCGGGCGTCGATCCAGGCACTTTTGATGGACGCTAAGGCGCGGTCGAACCGATGCGAGATCGTTTCGATCGAGCCATTTGATGATTGAGTCATGTTATCTCCTGGCGCTCGGCTATTGCTTTGTGATGTAACTGTTTATTGACGGCAATCCGCGCCGCAGCGCGCATCGCCTCTGATCACGCACGGTGCCAAACGAGTCGTGCGTTTAGGCGTTGGCCTCCGACGAGGATCGGCTCTGGCGGGCTGAGCTCCAGCACGGAGCCGTGCAGGAGGGCAGCACGGTACTGTGTTCCGCCGATCCAGTTGGGCAGCAGGCTGACGTCGATGTGGTGGGCTATGAGGCCGTCGTCGACGATGCTGTAGGGACCGGCGTAGCTCAGATAGCCGTTGGCGGCCGCGGCTAAGTCGTCGTCTGCCCGCGGTTGCATGTCGTCGCCGTCGAGATGTCTTCGGTCCGAGCGCATCAGTTGTGCAGACATGTACCCGTCTGGGGTGTACATGATGATCCCTTGGGCGTCGACGCCCAAGGGGTAGATCAGCTCGGATCCGTCGATATTGTGAGCTTCATACGATTGCAGGGTCCACGCTCCGATCAGGCTGGTGCGCAGATCATCTGCCGTTGTTGAGGTCATCAGATGGTGTCCTTTCGGGTGTCACGAGATCGAGGTGTCGGCCGCGGCGTCGGCGGCCGCGGTCAGTAGGGCGATGGCCGTGTCGAAGGGCGTGGGGTCGCGCAATGCACGGCCGAGGATGAGCGCTCCTTCCACATTGGTCAACGCATGGGTGGCCAGTTGCACGGCCCTGTCGTGGGGGACGTTCTTTTCGGTGAGGCGTGCGGCCAGCGTGGCGATGATGTCCTGGAAGCCGCGACGGGTCGCGTCGCTGAGGTGATCTGAGGCAGGCGTCGATTCGATGACGACGGGCGCCATGGCGCAGCCCTCCCGGTAGTCGCTCGAAACCAACTCGTCGCGGATGCGGACGATGAAGGCCGCGATCAGTTGCGCCGCGGTGCTGGTGGCGGCGGCCGCACGATTGATGTGCGCGATGTGATCACCGGCGTGCAGGAGGGTGACCTCGCCGGCGAGTTCCTCTTTGCCGCCGGGGAAGTGGAAGTAGATCGATCCCCGCGGGGCGGCGCTCTCAGTGACGACATCCGAGAGCGCGGTGCCGAAATAGCCATGCTCGCGGAACAGTCGGCGCGCGGCGACGATCATGCGGTCCTTGGCGTCACTCTTCCTTGGCATGTCGCTCATCATACATAGTTCTTGACGCGTCGCCAACTCAACTGTACTGTCTTAATTCTTACTAAGTATGATGAACGACATAGTATGGAGGTAGATTGTCATGCCCGACCAGAATGATGGCTCGACGCCAGACGCCCGGACGCCGGTCAGTGCACCCGAGGGGCACTCAGCGCCGGTGGTGCGCGAGATGGACGGACAGGTGGCGGTGCTGACGATGCAGCACCGGCCGCACAATTTCATTGGGCTCGCGTTGTTCGACGCCCTGATTGACGCGATGCGCTGGGCCGCTGAGCACAAGGCGCGCGCGGTGCTGCTGCGCAGTGGGCTGCGTAACTTCTGCGCCGGCGCCGAAATGGAGCTGCTGTCTGATGGCGCCGAGCACGGTGTGGCCCCCGCCCTGAACTTCACCGAATTGCTGCAAGTGTTCGATCGGCTGCCCATCCCCATCGTCGCCGCCGTGCATGGGGTCTGTGTCGGCGGCGGGCTGGAACTGGCGCTGGCCGCCGATCTGATCGTGGCCGCCGAATCGGCCAAGATCGGCGCTGTCGAAGCCACACTCGGCCTCAATCCGTTGATGGGAGCCATCCAGCGGATCACCGAGCGGGCTGGTGCCGCGCGTGCGAAAGAGATGGCGCTACTCGCGCGCCGCTACGACGCCCGCACGCTGGAGAAATGGAACATCATCAACCGTGTCGTTGCCGATGAGCAGCTGCCCGAGGCCAGCGTGACGTTGGCCCACGAGCTGGCCAACGGGGCCACCGTGGCGCACGCCTCCACCAAAGCCATCGTGTCCCATGCGTTGTCACACGGGATGGCCGAGACCGATGGGGCGATGCGCGAGCTGCAGAAGGACTTCTGGAAATCCGACGATCTGAAGGTGGGGCTTGCCTCACTGCAGGCCAACGGTCCCGGCGCAGCACGTTTTGAGGGGCGATGACCATGCCACTGCCGTTAGAGGGTGTGCGGGTCATCGATTTCAGCCGGGTGCTGGCCGGGCCGCACTGCGCCAAACATCTGTTGGACTTGGGCGCCGAAGTGATCAAGGTCGAACCGCCGCGTGGTGACCTCACCCGACAGGCGTTCCCCCGCAGCGGTGACATCAGCGGCTATTACGCCCAGCAGAACGCCGGCAAGCGCAACATCAGCATCGACCTCAACGTCGCGGGGGCCCGCGATGTCGCACTGAAGCTGTGCGACACAGCCGATATCGTTGTCGAGAATTTCCGTCCCGGCGTGCTCGAGTCCTTCGGCCTGGGATATGAGGCTGTCGCGGCGCGCAATCCGTCGGTGGTTTACGTGTCGATCACCGGCTACGGGCAGCGGGGATCGTGGCGAGCACGTATGGCCTACGGTCCGGCGGTTCAAGCCGAGGTCGGGTTCACCCGGAACACCTTGAACCAGTTCGGTGTTGACGGCGCCGATCGGCGCACGGATGCGCTGACACACGGCGATGTGTATGCGGGGCTACACGGCGCCATCGCCGCGCTGGCGGCGCTGCAACACCGCCGGCTGACAGGACAAGGCCGCTACATCGACGTGGCGATGGCCGCGGTGCTGACGTCGATGAACGAGCGCGCGCACTACGACCTTTCCGGTGTCGACCTAGGCGCCGAACAACCGATCCTGGGTGCCGCCGACGCCGCGTTTTTCACCAGCCCGGAAGGCTTCGATTTTGTCGCGCCGTTCAGCCTGGTGAGCAGCGTGACATTCCCGCTCTACCTGGCCGCCATGCGCCGCCCGGATCTGGCCCACGACCCCCGATTTCTCACTCCCGAACTGCGCAGAGCCAACCTTGCTGCGTTGCACACCATTGTGCAGAACTGGATTTGGACATTCGAGAGCATGGACACGTTGGACGCTCAGTTCGACGAGGCCAAGGTCGCGACCGGACGACTCCGGGACATCAATGAATTCAACGAAACGCACTGGGCCAAGGACTGGGTGACCACCCGCGAGGTCGACGACCGCAACGGCGGAACCATCACGATTCCCGCACCGCCATGGCATTTCAGCGGCCACGACGGAGCACCCACCCCGCAGACACCAGCCCACCAAGGCGAACAGAATGCAGAGATTCTCAAGGAACTCGGCTACACCGACGACCAGACGCGTGCACTCATAAGCAGCGGCGCGCTCATCGAACCTGCACGCGAGATTGCGGCCGAGACCGAATCGTGAGCCCGGCGTCGCGACATATCCCCTCGCCACCGGCACGACCACTACCCGGCAATTGCCCTCGCGGGCAGCGAAACATCGAAGCAATAAACCACCCAACAAAACACGGAGCCACAGAGATGACCACGAAGACCGCCCGCAGCCTCGGTCGCTACATGGCAGCGTGGTTGGCCGAAGCCGCGATCGGCGGCGCGATTGCTCTGGCGATCGCCAACGCCGAAACCAATCTGTTCATCCTGTCTGGCACCGACCCCACAAGCACCCCACCAGGGAACGTTTCTCGGCATCGCGCCGGCCGGCCGGGTGGTCGGACACCGTCGATGCGATGCGGGTCCAGGACGGCACGATCACCGACCACTGCGGCGTGGCGAGCCTGTATTCCGCAGTACCGCAACTCGGGCCGAAACCGTAGAAGTAGCTGTGTACCCGCTCGCCCAGGAACATGAGCCCGACCGCCGCGGTTGTTGGCAGAAGCGGCCCGATGGAACGCCGTACGAGGAGGGATAGGGTGCAGTACACGACTTTCGGGGCCACCGGTCTCACCGTTCCGCGACTGTGCCTCGGCACCGCGACGTTCGGTCATCAGGCCGACGAAACGGTTGCCGAAAAGATCATGGACACCGCCGTCGAGGCAGGCGTCACCTTCTTCGATTCCGCCGACATCTACCCCATGGGAGGTGAGGGTGGACGCGCCGAGGAGATCGTCGGGCGCTGGCTGCAGGGTAAGCGCGACCAGATCATCCTCGCCACCAAGGCCGGCGGACCCATGGGCCCCGCCCGCCGGCAGCGGGGCGGCTCCCGCAAACATCTGCTGGACGCCATCGACGGCTCACTTCACCGGCTGGGCACCGACTACGTCGACATCTACCAACTCCATTTCGACGACCCCGATACACCTCTCGACGAAACGCTGGCGACCCTCGACGCGATCGTCACCGCCGGGAAAGCACGCTGGCGGCCCCAGCATCCCGACGACGTAGAGGTCGCTAGTTTTCCCGCTCATATCGCCGCTGGCATGCCGGGGCGTCTGCAACTTCACCGCCAGACCACGGGAAGTGACCACCAAGCAGACAGACGCAC
>DASQCE010000098.1:0-7778 GCA_035634855.1 Mycobacterium sp. | reverse complement strand
CGACAGCAGGATGCGCTGCATCTCGATGCTGCCTGACGACACGGTGGAGGCCTGTGAATACCGCCAATGGTCCTCGACTTCGCCGAGAAACCATTCCGCCCGCGGATCGTCATGCGACACTTCTGCCGCTATGTCCATCAGCACTTCCGCGCTGTCCTGGTCGAGTTTGGTGACCGCGATCCGATACCCGGCGGCGTCACCGGGCGCAATCCGTCCGCTGCTTTGCAACTCGACGACTCGATACGCCAACAGTCGCGCCCGGCGGCAATGCGTCAGCATGCGAACCCAGCGTGCCCGCAACTCCGTGGGCAGGTCGTCCCAGCGGTCGCCGAGCACCACGGGTGCGGCGGAGAGCAACCGCTCGCAGCGCGCGTAGCGGGCGATGCCAACCCGCTCGAAGGACATCACATCCTGCACGATCGACCATCCTTGGTCGACGGTGCCGAGGACGTCGGCCTCCGTAACCCGCAGGTCGTCGAAGAACACTTCGTTGAGATGATGCGGACCCATCATGCAGCGGATCGGCCTGACCTGTATCGCCGGATCATCCATCGGCACAAGGAAAATCGTCAGACCCTGTTGTTTCTTCTCACCCTTTGAAGTGCGGGCGAGCAGGAAGCACCACTGCGCCATGGTGGCGTAGGACGTCCAGATCTTCTGCCCACTGACCAGCCAGCCGTCGCCGTCACGTCTGGCCGATGTGCGCAGCGACGCGAGGTCCGAACCCGCCTCCGGTTCGGAGAAGCCCTGACACCAGATCACTTCGCCGCGCGCGATGGGGGGTAGATGCTTGCGCTGCTGCTCCCCGGTGCCGTGTCGCATGATGATGGGCCCGACCCAGTTGACACCCATGTACTGGGCGCCGCGCGGCTCGTGGTGTGCCCACATTTCTTCACGCACCACGGTCTGCTTCCACACCGACGCTCCGCCGCCGCCGAACTCCGCCGGCCACGCCAGACATAACAGGTTTCGTTCGGCAAGCGTGCGGCAGAACCGCTGCGTCGTCTCGAGATCGGCCGGATTGTCCGTGAATGCGCCCAGGAACTGTTCGGGCACATTGTCATTCACCAGCTGACGCAACTCACGACGCAGGGCCGCGGCCTCTTGTCCCATTTCGAAGTCCACGTGTGCGCCTACCCCGATTCCACCACAGGTTCGACGTCTTGCGCGTCGAGGCCAAGTTCTGCGAGCACCCGCTCCGTATCCGCCCCCAACAGCGGGGCCGGACCGGCGACCTTCCCCGGTGTACGCGAAAACCACGTTGGGACACCCGGAAAGCGGACGGGACCGTGCGGCGTGTCCACCGTCTCGAACAGGCCGACCGCGTTCAGGTGAGGATGGTCGAACAGCGCATCGGGTGTGTTGAGGGGTGCCGCAGGTATCTGAAGTTCGCGGAACAGCGCCAGCCACTCCGCGGTGGTGCGCTCCTTTAGCGTTTCGGCCAGTAGCCCGTAGACCGTGTCGATCTGCCGGGCACGCCGTTCCAGCGTCGAGTAGAGATCGGTCGCCCATGGGGGCTGAACGGCGTTGACGAACGCGTTCCAGTGCTTGTCGTTGTAGATGAGCGCGGCGATGTAGCCGTCACTGGTGCGGTAGGGCCTGCGGTTCGGCGCGACCGTCCGCGGATAGACGGCGGGCCCGAGCGGGGGATCGAACATCGCCCCATTAGCATGTTCGACCAGCATGAACGATGCCATGGTTTCGAACATACTGACCTCGACCTCTTGACCCTCTCCGGTGCGTTCCCTGTGGAAGAGCGCCATCATCGTGGCATAGAGCGCCGTCAGCCCGGCGACCTTGTCGGCGATGATCGTGCCGACGTAGTTGGCCTCGCCGGTGAGCTGTTCCTGCACCGCGGGGATACCGCACTCAGCCTGGATGGTGTCGTCGTAGGCGGGTAGATCGCGCTCCGGCCCGCGCCTGCCGTAGCCGTAGCAGTTCGTGTAGATGATGCGTGGGTTCAGCGGCGCGACTTGTTCATAGCCGAACTCGAGCTTGGTGATCGCCTTGGCCCGCATCGAGTGGATGAAGACGTCGGCTTCCAGGATCAGCCGCCGCAGCGCCGTCCTGCCCGCCTCGGAGCGCAAGTCCAACACGACGCTGCGCTTGCCGCGGTTCACGTTCACGAAGACGCCACTCATTCCCGGAGCCGGTCCGACAGAGATATACCGAGTGTTGTCCCCTTCGGGCGGTTCGATTTTGATCACGTCGGCGCCCATGTCGGCCATGATCTGGGTGCAGTACGGACCCATCACCATGGCGGTGAGGTCGACCACCAGCACGCCGGAGAGAGGGCCGCTAGGCATGCTGTGCCTCCTCGCGCCCGTATTGGGAAGCCATCGAGAAGCTGTAGCGGATGTGGTCTCCGTGGCCGTCGGGCACGACCGGGAAGATGACGGGATCCGACGCGTCGCGGATTGCGGCGATGTGGTCGCCTATATCTGCCATGGACCATGACGGCCGGTATACGCCAGGCGTTTCGGAGACCACTGCCCTCGCCACCCGCCCGGCGAGCGCGACAAGCATTTCGCCTGTGACGGAGCAGGATTCGTGCGCCAGCCAGCCGACCACGGGTGCAACCAACTCCGGGCCCATCGGCGGGTAGGCGGAGGTGTCGATGCCCTCGGCCATTCTCGTCACCGCAGCGGGCACGATGACGTTGCTCTTGACGCCGCGCGGCGCACCTTCGATCGCGGCGACGTTGGACAGGCCGATCACGCCTGCCTTGGCGACGGCGTAGTTCGCCACCTCGTAGTTGCCGTAGAGACCGCCGATCGACGAGGTGAGCACGATGCGGCCGTACCCGGCCTCGCACATCAGCGGGAACGCCGGGCGCACGACGTGGAAGGCGCCGCGCAGATGGACATCGACGACGGATTCGAAGTCGCCGTAGCTCATCTCCTTCAACGACGCCGGTCGGGCATTCCCGGCGTTGTGGACGAGGATGTCGATGCGGCCGTAGCGGTCCAGGGCCGTGTCGATGATCGCCTTGCCGCCCTCCGGGGTGGTGACCGATTCGGTGCTGGCCACGGCCGTGCCGCCGGTCGCGGTGATCTCGCGCACCACTTCCTCGGCCGGCCCCGCGTCGGTGCCGTCCCCGCCGATGCTGCCACCGGGGTCGTCGACGATGACCTTCGCGCCCTGCGACGCCAGCAGAAGGGCGTACGCGCGGCCCAGTCCCCTGCCGCCTCCGGTCACGACCGCGACCCGGTCGTCGAATCTCAAGTCAGGCATCTAATTTCCGAGGACGAGGCCTTCGAGGTCGCCCTTTTCGCGCCACTGGACCAGCAAGTCATCGAACGCGTAAAAGCCGGGCGAGTAGAACTCGCCGAGAAACGAGCGGATGCCCTCTCCACCGCCACCACCTTCGTTGTTGTAATACCCGGGAGTGCAGGAGACTTCGAATGCAGAATTGTCGATCGCGAGTTCTCGGATGGTCTTGACCCAGTTGTCTTGACCCTGTTGGCTCGGTTCGACGGTCGTCGCGCCTCGCTCGATGGCTTCCGAGATGATGTAGGCGATGTGCTTGGCCTGCTGCTCGAACATCGCCGTGGTGTTGGCCGAGACGCCGCCCTGAATGAAGCCGGTGTGGAATTGGTTGGGGAAGCCGCGGCTGGTGATCCCATGCAGCGTCTTGTAACCGTTCCGCCAGTGGTCGAAGAGTGACAGGCCGTCACGGCCGTCGATGGCATCCATCGCATAGCGTCGACTGATCTCCGTGGAGATCTCGAATCCGCTCGCGAAGATTACGCAATCGACCTCGTACTCAACACCATTGGCGACAATCCCGTTCTCCGTCAGCCTTTCCACACCCTTGGACTCCGACACGTCGACCAGCGTCACATTGGGGCGGTTGAAGGTCGGCAGATACTCGTCGCTCGAGCATGGCCGCTTGCACAGGAACCGGTAGTAGGGTTTGAGCGCCTCTGCGGTGTCGGGGTCATCAACGACGGCGGCGATGCGGCGGCGCAACCGCTCCATGATCTTGTAGTCTTCCTCTTCCCGAATCGCCATGATCTGTTCGACGCCAAGCGATGCGGGATCGTCACTCGCCGCAATCCGTGCGGTCATGTTGCGCCCCAGTTCGGTCCAGAAGTCGCAGACCAGGTCCGGCTCGCCGAACACCACACCCTGGAACGGTGACCAGGAATGGAAGTTGCGCTTGCGCTCCTCCTGCCAGCCTGGCTGCAGCGATTTGGCCCATTCTGGATCCGTAGGCATGTTCCCCCGCTCGTCGACCGACGACGGCGTGCGCTGGAACACGTAGAGATGCTTGGCATCCCGGCCGAGATGCGGTACCAGCTGAACACCGGTGGCCCCGGTTCCGACGAGCGCGACACGCTTGTCCCCGAGCTTGACCAGTCCGCCGTTGGCATCTCCGCCGGTGTAGTCGTAGTCCCAGCGCGCCGAGTGAAACACGTGTCCCCCAGCACTCAAGTAGTCCTTGATCCCCGGGATTCCAGGCAGCTTCGGCCGGTTGTACGAACCGGCGGTCAACACGACGAATCGAGCCCTGATGTCGTCACCGCGGTTCGTGCTGATCCGCCAGCGCCTGAGCGACTCGTCCCAGCGCAGGTCGCGCACCTGGGTGGAGAACAATGCGCCGTCGTACAGGCCGAAATGCTTTCCGATATTGCGGCAATGCTCGAAGATCTCGGCCCCGTCGGCGAACTTCTTCGACGGGATGAAGTTGAGTTCTTCGAGGAAAGGGATATAGCAGTACGCGTCGTTGTCGCACTGAATGCCGGGGAATCGGTTCCAGTACCAGACACCGCCGAAGTCACCGGCCATCTCGATGACCCGGACACCCTCGACACCGGCCTTCTTGAGATAGGCCCCGGCAAGCAGACCGGCGATGCCGCCGCCGAGGACGACGACATCGGTGTCCTCGGAGATCGGGTCGCGGAATGTTACCGGTGTATACGGATCGATCTCGTAGAAGTCTGCGAACTCGCCCTTCAGCTCCAGATACTGCGTGGATCCCTCTGGGCGCAACCTCTTGTCGCGCTCATACAGATACTTCTCCCGCAACGCATCGATGTCGATATCGCCGGGCGTGTCCGTCGGTCCGCACGCCTCTTGGAAGGTCGTCATGCGAGTGGCGTCTCCTAATCCGAAAGTTCTTGTGGTTCGCCGGTACCCATGTACTTCGACAGCTGGTAGTGCAAGTTGACGGTGCTTCGCTCGCGGTACGGATTCGGCTTGGTGCCGGGAAAGCCTGCCGACTTCATGCCCTGCTGCACCGCCGCCATGTTCGAGAAGTCCTGCGGCAACACGGACAGCCATCGCGGGTCGCCCACCGCTGTGTAGACCCATTCGGTCTGCGGCTCTTGTCCTTTCGGGCAGAGCTCGTACGTCGCGACCTCGAAGATGCACTTGTTCGGGTCGTAGCTCGGGTGCGGGCGCGCGCCGTAGCACAGCGCACTGGTCAGGCCCTGGCCGATCTGGAAGTTCGGGAAGATCTGCCACGCGGTGCCGCTCTGCCCGAGAATGTCGGCCGGGATCGTCGGCCAGACCACCCCGCGTGCTTCATCGTCGCGGCGCGCCGAGGACAGCCAGTGTTCGAGCACCTTGTCGGCCGGTGTACCTTCGGGCAGTTCGTCGACCAACCGCTTCGCGGCCTCCACCAGTGTTCGCGTGGTGGTCGCGTTGGTCTCCTCCATCGTGTAGACCTGCATCTCCGCCGTCGAGATCCGCGGATCGCCGGTACCGAGCCGGATCTTGGACTTGGTCTCTTCCAAGTCATCCGGCGCGTCGTAGCCGATGTTGCTGTGCCTACCCTGCGCCTTGGCCCAGCCCTTGAACTCGCCGAACTTGTTGAACTCCGGATGCGTCGTGAAGACGTGGTAGGTCTCGTTGAAGGCCTCCATCGCGACTTTCCAGTTGCAGTCGAAGTTCAGCCACTTGCGCCACTTGTAGCGCATGTTCTCCAGACCGAACGGGTCGAGGATCTTCGCGGCGGGGAAGAGATAGTCGGCCAACGGCTCGCAGTCGGGATCCATGTTGACGAACAGCCAGCCACCCCAGGTGTCGACGTTGACCCTTGCGAGGTGGGTGTTTTCGGGCGTCAACGCGCCCTTCCAGTCGTCCCGTTCGCGGATGTGCGTGCACGCCCCGTCGAGCCCGTATGTCCAGCCGTGGAAGCCGCAGACGAAAGACTTGCGGGCCCGTCCGCAGGCGTTTTTGGCGCCGTCTGGAGTGTCGATCAGCCGACGGCCCCGATGCATGCACACGTTGTGGTGCGCCCTGAATTCGTTTGGCCCCGTGCGCACGACGATGATCGAGTCGTCAAGGATGTCGTATGTGAGGTAGTTGCCGACCTCGGGGATCTCCTCGACCCGGCCGACCTGCTGCCACACCTTGCGCCACAGCTTGTCACGTTCGGCGCGGGCATAGTCCTCGGAAACGTAGGCCTCCACCCCAATGGTCACCGGCTGGGACAGAACCTCGGTAAGTTCTTCCGCCTGAACGCTTTCCATATCGGTCATGGCACCCCTCCTAAAACCGACTTATCGCGCTACGGAACGATTCGTCCTTCAGAAAAAGCGAGGTGTTGTCGGCGCCGAGGTGGCTCCATTTGAGGTCGAGCCCGCCGTCGACAAGCAGCGTCTGTCCGGTGATATAGCTCGAGAGGTCCGACAGCAGGAACAGAATGGCTCCCGCCTGCTCCTCGGGCCGCCCGCGCCGCCCCATCGCGATGGCCTGGCGATCACGGTCGGGGTCGTCGTCGACATAGGTGCGCGACGCGGCCGTCTCGGTCACCCCCGGCGCGACGGCGTTGACGCGGATGTTGTCCAGCGCCAGTTCGACGGCCATCGTGCGGGTCATCGCAGCCACCGCGGACTTCGCGGTTCCGTAGGCGATGTGAAAAGGCGCGGTGTTCATTCCGCTGATCGAAGAAATTGAGACGATCGACCCCTTCAGGCCGAGTCTCCGGAGTTCCCTGCCAACCGCTTGGCTCATGAAGAACGCCGTCTCCAGGTTCTGGGTGAACAAGGCGCGCCAGTCGTCGCGCGTCACCCGGGTGGAGGGCATCCACGTCGACGGTTCCGCGCCGCCTGCCACGTTGACGAGCCCGTAGAGGTTGCCGCTTGTCCGCCGCACCTGATCGATGACGGCGGCGATGCCGTCGTCGGTGGATGCATCGGCCGCCACCGCGACGACGGACAAGCCCTGCTGCGCGAGAGGGATCACGTGCTCGCCCAGGTTCTCCTTCGACCGGCTCACCGCGACGACCGTGGCGCCGGCCTGCGCGGCCAATCGAGTCACCGTGGTACCGATGCCGCCACCGCCCGCACCCGACACGATGACGATGCGGCCGTCCAACCTCAAGAGATCATCCATGGTGACGATATTTGTCCGGACAACATACGGTGCTCTGCATATTGCAGAACACTATTCCGCAGCGGGAATAGGCTCGTCAAGGCCGGCTGACCGACGATTGCGACTATTGTCTGGACTAAAGAGGCTTGATACCGTGCGAGGTCATGACTGAGTCCGGGACGGCGTCCCTAATGGCAAGCCGCTACTCCGCAGCGAGCCCCACCACCTCGGACGGGTGGCGACTCGAGCGGCTCACCGCGCCCAGCCGGCTGTTCGGTGCGAACGGTCTGCGCACCGGTCCAGACGGACGCGTGTATGTCGCGCAGGTGACCGGCAGCCAGATCAGCGCACTGGATCTCGAGACCGGTCGGCTGGACAACGTCAGTGCGAAGGGCGGCGACATCATCGCGCCAGACGACGTCGCCTTCGACCCGAGCGGCAACCTGTACGCGACC